>CALXEX010000004.1 GCA_944387445.1 uncultured Clostridia bacterium
AAGATTATATAATGAGAGCATATAAGGAAGCTGTAAAAGAAAAATATAGATTCTTTAGTTTTGGAGATGCAATGTTTATATATTAATAAAGATATTTATATGCTGTTTTTGGGGACGGAGCAAAAAAACAGCATGAAATAAGTTTAAGTGAAAAGTAGAAGTTTAAATAGAAAATTAAATATAAATATGCTGTTTTTTTGCTCCGTCCCCAAAAACAGCAAAACAGCAAAACAGCAAAATAGCAAAAAAGCAAGGAGGAAGAGATGAAACCAGCAGTAACATATGAATTATTACATGTAGATAAACAAACAGGAGCAAGAAGAGGAGTAATTCATACTCCTCATGGTGATATACAAACACCAGTATTTATGCCAGTAGGAACACAAGCAACTGTAAAATCAATGACACCAGAAGAATTAAAAGACATGGTAGGTGCACAAATCATTTTATCAAATACCTATCATTTATATTTAAGACCAGGACAAGATATTGTAAAAGAAGCAGGTGGACTTCATAAATTTATGAAATGGGACAGACCAATTTTAACAGATAGTGGTGGATTTCAAGTATTTAGTTTAGGAGATTTAAGAACAATTTCAGAAGATGGTGTAGAGTTTAGGTCTCATTTAGATGGAAGTAAACATTTCTTTTCACCAGAAAGTGTTATGAAAACAGAGGAAGATTTAGGCGCAGATATTATTATGGCATTTGATGAATGTGTAGAATATCCAGCAAGTTATGAATATACGAAACAATCTATGGAAAGAACAACGAGATGGGCAAAAAGATGTAAAGAAGCACATAAAACAGAAAATCAAGCACTTTTTGGAATTATTCAAGGTGGCTTTTATGAAGATTTAAGAGAGCAAAGTGCAAGAGACTTAATAGAATTAGATTTACCAGGATATGCAATTGGAGGTATTAGTGTAGGAGAACCAAAAGAAGAATTTTTAAAAATGCTTCGCTTTACAACACCATTAATGCCTAAAAATAAACCAAGATACTTAATGGGAGTAGGAACACCAGATTATCTAATCGAATCAGCAATCGCAGGAATTGATATGTGTGATTGTGTTTTACCTACCAGAATTGCTAGAAATGGAACAGCTTTAACTTCTCATGGAAAAGTTGTTGTTAGAAATGCAACTTATGAAAGAGATTGGAATCCATTAGATGAAGAATGTGATTGTTATACTTGTAAAAATTATTCTAGAGCTTATATAAGGCATCTTATCAAGGCAAATGAGATTTTAGGTGTTCGATTATTATCAATACATAATTTAAGGTTCTTGACTAATTTGATGGAAAAGGTTAGAATAGAAATAGAGAGAGATAATTTAGCAACTTTTAGAGATGAATTTTATGAAAAATATGGCTATGAAGCCGAAAAGTAGGGAAAAAGTAGGAGGGTGTATATGAATTTATTAGATGAAGATGTTTCAAACAATAAAGATACAAAAACAAAAAATATTATAAAAATAATAATTATATTTATAGTATTAATCTTAATAGCAATTATAGGTATTTTTTCATATATGATGTATTTAGAAGGAACGATTTTAAGAGTATATGTTAACAATCAAGAAAGTGCAGATGTTAAAAATTTATTAAAATTTCAAGAAGATGGAACCATATATGTACCAGTAAGAGCAATCGCTAGCTACCTAGGATATAACAGTTATAATGGTGAATATAGTAACCGCTCTGAAGACAAGAGCAAATGTTATGTAGAAAGTGAAGAAGAAGTAACAAACCTTACATTAAATTCAAATAAAATATATAAATTAAATTTAGAAGAAAATAGCAATAACTATACATATATATATATGGACAAACCAGTAATAGCAATTGAAGGAGAATTGTTTATCACAACTGATGGTATGCAAAAAGTATTTAATACCACTTTCTCTTATGATCAAGAGAATAATAGAATTACAATTGATACAGTACCATTTCTAATTAGTGCTTATACGAATGCTATTTTAGATTATGGATATACGAATGTTAGTGAAAACTTTGAAAATGAAAAAGCAGTTCTTAAAAATATGCTAGTTGTTACAGATGATAAATATTATGGTGTCATCAATACAACAGATGGCTCAGAAATTTTAGAATGTAAATATGATAGTATTAAATATCAAGAGGCAACAGGTGATTTTATTGTAAGTAGTGATAACAAATTTGGAATTATAGGAACCGATAAACGAACAAAGGTAGATATTAATTATAGTAGTATAGAATTAATGGATTATGATGCAGGGTTATATTTAGTAAGTAGAAACAATCGATATGGTGTTGTAGACTTGAGTGGAAATACTGTATTATATGCTGAAAATGATCAAATCGGAGTAGATATATCTAAATTTGAAGAAAATGATTTAAAAACAGGTTATATTTTGGTAGATTCGTTAATACCTGTTTTGAGAAATAATAAATGGGGATTGTTTGACACAAAAGGAAATCAAGTAGTTGCTTTTGAATATGATAGTTTTGGATATATTGCAAGTAACAATAGAGAAGCTGAAAACCTATTAGTTATACCAAATTATAATGTAATAGTGGCTTGCCTAAATAATCGATATACATTATTAAATGCATCAGGCGAACAACCAATTAGGGCATTTGTAGATGATATCTACATGACAATTAGTGGAGGAGAAAAACATTATCAAATGACTGCAAATGATAAAACTTATGATGTAGAAGAATATTTAGATAGATTAGGCGTACAACCTACAACAAATAATCAGACAAATACATCAACAAACACGACATCTAACACAACACAGTCTAATACAACACAATCTAATACTTCAGCAGTAAATGAAGTAACGAGCAATCAAGCAAATAGCGAAACAGTAGAAGAAAATAGTGAACAAAATAGTGATACACAACAAAGTAGTGGGGAAGAACAAAATAGTGAACAACAAGGAAGTGAACAATAATACATGAAATAGAGAATATTTACTTAAAATGTAAGTAAATATTCTCTATTTCGTAAATAATAAAGTTTTTGAATACTTAAAAGGTTCTTATTTTTGACCAGTCATACTAATAGAAAAAAATACAAAAATAGTATATAAATATATAAGGGATAATTTATGTAGAAAACAAGAAAGAGGTATTAAGTGAGTAATATACATATTATGAAAAATGGCATCTATTTCCCTAAAAAGCAGATAGAAAATGATCAACTAGAGAAAGCCTTGCATTTGGAAAATGGATATATTGAAAAAAGAACAGGAATCAGAAATAGATATTATGCAGTAAATGAAAACATAGAAGATATGGCAGTAGAAGCTGTGAAAACACTTTTTCAATCAGAAAAAGAAAAGGAAGATATAGGTCTTATCATAACAGCAACTACAAGTACAGATATACTAATGCCAGGAATATCTAATTATGTGCAAAAAAAATTGGGACTTTCTCCATGCATATGTTTTGACATATTAGCTGGATGTGGTGGATATGTTAATGCATTTGACATTGCTAAAGTATATATGGATTCACAAAATATAAAAAAGGCAATGATTATTGGTGTAGATAAATTATCTGGGATTATTGATCAAAAGGATATAGGAACAGCTGTTGTTTTATCTGACGGTGCTGGAGCAACATTAATAGAGAAAGAAGATTGTGATTATAAAAAACTATATGTATCTCATATTCAAGCAGAAGAAGATAAAAATGATATTTTAACATACCGATATGGAAAAAAATTATATATGAATGGAAAAGATGTATATAAATATGCAGTAACAAAAACAGTTGAGAACATAAAGGAACTATTAGAAAAGGCTAATATTTCATTGGATGATGTAAAATATATAGTAGCACATCAATCAAATTTAAAAATTATGAAAGCAATTGCAGTAAGATTACAGATAGAAATGGAAAAAATGTATACAGATATAGAAGAAAGAGGTAATACGTTTTGTGCAAGTATACCGATTGCTTTGTATGATATGCAAAAAAGTGGATTGTTGAAATCTGGCGATAAAATTATTTTATTAGGCTATGGTGGTGGATTGAACACAGGTAGTATTTTAATGGAAATATGATAGAGCATAATTGCAATAAATTACATAAAAGAAAGGATGAAAAAAGAATGAAAAGAGCATTTTTGTTTCCAGGACAAGGCGCACAAGTTGTAGGAATGGGAAAAGATATTTATGAAAAATATGATGAAGCTAAGAAGATTTATGATGAGGCTTCAAAAATTTCTGGAATTGATGTAAAAAAACTTTGTTTTGAAGGTCCAGAAGAAGAATTAAATAAAACAGAGAACACACAAATTGCTATCTTAACAACAAGTTTAGCAATATTAGAAGTGTTAAAATCAAAAGGAATAGAAGCAGATATTGCAACAGGATTAAGTTTAGGAGAATATGGTGCATTAATTTATGCAGGAATTATCAGTTTTGAAGATGGAATCAAGCTTATTCAAAAAAGAGGCTATTACATGGGAAATCTTCTACCTAATGAAAAATTTTCTATGGCAGCCATTATTGGGTTAGATTCAGAAAAAATAGAAGAAGTTTGCAAAGAAATTGCTAAAGAGAATAAATTTATTGTTGTTGCTAACTATAATTGTAGTGTACAAACCGTTATATCAGGACAAGAAGATGCAATTGATGAAGCAATGGAAGTGTTAAAAGCACAAGGTGCTAAAAGAGCAATAAAATTAAATACAAGTGGACCATTCCACACCATAAAACTAGAAAAAGCAAAAGAAGCATATGAAAAAGAATTGGTAAATATTGATTTTCATCTTGATACAAAGGTTAAAGTTATAAAAAATATTGATGGTACATATTATACTGAAAATGACAATATAAAAGAAATTTTAGCAAATCATATTATTAGTCCAGTAAGATTTGATAAAGCAATTCAATTAATGCAACAAGAACAAGTAGAAGAATATCTAGAAATTGGACCAGGAAGAACTTTAACAGGATTTGTAAAGAAAGACAACAGAGAGGCAAAAACATATAATATCAATAATGTAGAAACTTTAGAAAAATATTTAGAAGAACAAGTATAATGTGTGTTCCCTGATATAAAAAAGAGAAAGAAAGGAAGAAAAATGATGGAAGAAAACAAAACCGTATTTGTAACAGGTGCTTCAAGAGGAATAGGAAAAGAAGTTGCCTTAAAATTTGCAGAGAATGGATATAATGTCGTAATCAACTATGTGTCAAGTAAAACAAATGTAGAGGAATTAAAGGCTGAATTTGAAAGTAAAGGTGTAAAAGCACTAATTATGCAAGCAGACGTAACAGACAAAGAAGCAATAGAAGAACTAGTAAAAAAAGCAATAGAAGAATTTGGAGCAATTGATGTTCTAGTGAATAATGCAGGCATTACAAAAGATAATTTATTAATGAGAATGAGTGAAGAAGAATTTGACAAAGTCATCGAAGTCAACTTAAAAGGAACCTATATTGTTACAAAAGCTGTTACCAAATATATGATGAAAAAAAGAAAAGGAAGTATTATCAATTTATCATCAGTTGTAGGTGTTGCAGGAAATGCAGGACAATGTAATTATTCAGCATCAAAAGCTGGAATTATTGGATTTACAAAAAGTGTAGCAAAAGAATTGGCTTCAAGAAATATTAGATCCAATGCAGTTGCACCTGGATTTATAGGAACAGATATGACAGCTGTATTATCAGATGAAGTAAAAGAAAATATACATAATCAGATACCATTAAAAAGAATGGGAACAGCAAAAGAAGTAGCAAATTTAATCTATTTCTTAGGTTCAGATGAAAGTAGTTATATTACTGGTCAAGTGATTAATATAGATGGTGGAATGGTCATGTAAATAGTTATATTTCAAGTATACTATATAAAAAATATAGTATACTTGAAATAAAAAAACAGTATAAAAAAGAAAGGAAGATAAAAATGGAAAGAAGAGTTGTGATTACAGGGTTAGGTGCTGTAACGCCAATAGGAAATAATACAAAGGATTTTTGGGAAGGAATTAAAGAAGGAAAATGTGGAATTGATGAAATTACAAGATTTGATACCACAAATTTTAAAGTAAAATTAGCAGCAGAATTAAAAGATTTTAATGCAGAAGACTATTTTGATAGAAGAGAAGCAAAAAGACTAGATAGATTTTCTCAATATGCTATAGTAGCTTCTAGAGAAGCTTGGAAAGATAGTGGATTAGATAAAGAAACAGAAAATATGGAAAGAGTAGGCGTTATCATTGGTTCAGGAATTGGTGGAATTGGAACAACAGAGGAAGAACATGAAAAATATATGACAAAAGGACCAGATAGAGTTTCTCCAATGTATATCCCAATGGGTATTCCTAATATGGCAACAGGAAATGTAGCTATTGATATTGGAGCAAAAGGAGAATCTATTGCGATGGTAACAGCTTGTGCTTCAGGTACACATAGTATTGGAGAAAGTTTTAGAATGATAAAACATGGATATCAAGATGTTGTATTAGCAGGAGGAACAGAGGCTGGAATTACACCACTTGGTATAGCTGGATTTACAAATATTAAAGCATTATCAAAAGCAGAAGATAAAAATAGAGCAAGTATCCCATTTGATAAAGAAAGAAGCGGATTTGTTATGGGAGAAGGTGCTGGAGTTATTATTTTAGAAGAATTAGAACATGCTAAAAAAAGAGGCGCTAAAATTTATGCAGAAATGGTTGGGTATGGTGCAACATCTGATGCTTATCATATTACATCACCAGCTCCAGGAGGAGAAGGTGGCGCAAGAGCTATGAAAATTGCTATGGAAGAAGCACATGTGAACCCAGAAGAAATTACATATGTAAATGCACATGGTACATCAACACATTTAAATGATTCATACGAAACACAAGCAATTAAAACTGCATTAGGAGAAGAAAATGCTAAAAAAGTAATGGTAAGCTCAACAAAAGGACATACTGGACATTTATTAGGAGCAGCAGGCGGTGTAGAAGCAATTATATGTGCAAAAGCAATTGAAGAAGGTTTCGTTCCAGCTACCATTAATTATAAAGTTCCTGATGAAGAGTGTGATCTTGATGTAGTTCCAAATGAAGGAAGAAATGTAGATGTAAAATATGCAATTTCAAATTCATTGGGATTTGGAGGACACAATAGTAGTATTTTATTGAAAAAGTATGAAGACTAAGGAAATGTTTATAATAATTTATGCTTTGTACTTTTCAATTTAAGAAAAATGATGTAAAATGAAAACAAAAACGGAGGTAGAAATATGGATTATAAGGAAATAAAAAAATTAATGGATGATATGGGAAATTCTAAATTAGAAGAATTAGAAATTGAATTTCCAGATGGCGTAAAAATTAGTATGAAAAAAAGTGAAAAAAGAGAAGTGATCGTAGAACCACATGTAATAGAAGCAGGTGCACCAATATCTGTTCCTGCTGTAAAGCCACAAGAAGAAAAAGGTATGGTTGCAGTAGAAGAGAAAAAGGAAGAAAACTATAAAGTTATTAAATCACCAATGGTAGGTACTTTTTATGCAAGTTCATCACCAGATAAAGATCCATATGTAAAAGTTGGAGATAAAATTTCCAAAGGACAAGTGGTATGTATTGTAGAAGCTATGAAATTAATGAATGAAATTGAATCAGAATTTGACGGCGAAATTGTAGAAATTTGTGTAAAAAATGAAGATGTTGTAGAATATGGTACACCATTATTTAAAATTAAATAAGATATGGTATGATATAGATAGCAAAGGTAATATATAATTGTGATATTGTAAAATTAACTATAAATGGAGGTTAAGATAAATGTTAAATAAAGAGCAAATCAAAGAAATTATTCCTCAAAGAGAACCATTTTTAATGATTGATGAAGTAGAAGAATATATACCAGGGGAAAGTGCTGTTGCTTATAAAAATGTAAGTGAAGATGAATATTATTTCAAAGGGCATTTTCCTGGAAATCCAATTATGCCAGGTGTTTTAATTGTAGAATCTTTGGCACAAACTGGTGCAGTAGCTATTCTTTCTATGGAAGAGAACAAAGGTAGAAATGCGCTTTTTGGCGGAATTGATAAATTAAGATTTAAAAGACAAGTTGTTCCAGGAGATAGATTGAAATTAGAAGTAAAAATTATTAAAAGAAAAGGACCTATTGGAATTGGAGAAGCTCTAGCAACTGTTGATGGTAAAGTTGCTGTAAAAGGTGAATTAACTTTTGCTGTTGTTTAAATTATATGATGATAGGAGAAAATAAAATGGGGGAAATGGAAGTAAAAGAAAGGAAAAAGAAAAAAGGAAAAACCATAATAAAAATAATATTACTCATCATTTTATTATGGGTATTCGTTTCAATTTATCATCAAATAAAAGAAGATTTTGAAGAGCAAAAAAGAGAAGAAGCGCTTCAAGAGGAAATTGCAAATCAAAAAGAACAAGAAAAAATTGATGGGTATATAGAGTTAGTTAAAAGTTATGTACAAGAAGAGTATGAAAATTATCAACAGGAGTTTGTAGTAGAATTTTATAAGAAACAATATCAATCAAATGAGATAGAGATACCAACAACAGATTCAACATGGTATATAGGGGATAATGAAAATATCCAGGAATATTTATTTATATACTATCCAATAGAAAATAAAGATATAAAAGGTTGCGTAGCAATTAGATACCCTATAGATGCAGAAGAAGATATTTCTGTAGTTGAATTATCTTATGGATATGATGGAATGCAGTTTTTTAGCCCATATGAATATAATATTGAAAATATGGAAAGAAAGCAAAAAGCTAGTGAATACATAAAGCAGTATTTAGGAGAACAATATGTAGTAGATTTATCTACTGATGCAAGAATATTATATGTAAACACTGAGCAAAATTTTCATGATTTGGTTATACAAGATAGAAATAATGAATATAAAAATATTTTAGTGACGATAAATAATTTAGCGAAAGATGAATTGAAATATCAAGAAATTATTATAAAATATCAAGAAAATACTACTTTTATAAATTCTTGTAATCAAGTTGAGATGAATGATCCAAATGATTCAGAAGCATATAGTTCTTTTGAACAAAAAAATGATATACTGTTTAATAGGGAATGGATATTAGAAGAACTAAAAAATATTTTTGAAAATTCAGATTTGAAAATAGGTAATAAATATGATACATATACTTTCAATTATAACTTTATTAATATTAATGCGAAATATCAAAAGTACAAGAAAACAGATCTTATACAAAAGATAAAAGAAGTATCTATGAAATATAGTGAAGAAATAAGAGTTAAGTTTAGCGATTATTATATTACAATCAAAGACAATGGAGAAATAAAAGAAAGTAAAAATTAGAATTTGAATGTAATATTTTAATAAATAAAAAAAATCCTTCCAAAAACTTGTATTTTGAAATATTATTGATATAATAATATATGGACATAAACAAGAGAAAGGGAGGATTTTTATGTTAAAGAAAGTAGCGATACTAGCAAATGGTGGAGATGTATCAGGATTTAATGCAGTAATCAGAGCAATCAAAAAAACATGTGAAACAAATGGAATAGAATGCTATGGTTATATTGATGGATACAGAGGTCTTGTAAAAAACAATTATATCAGATTAGATGGAAGTGAAATCGCTTCAGGAATATTACCAAAAGGTGGTTCTATTATTGGTTCTTCAACAAATGCTATTGTTTTCCATTACAAAGTAGAACATGAAGATGGAACAGTAACATACGAAGATTTATCAGATCAATGTGTAAAAAATGTAAAAGAAGCAGGATTTGATTGTGTATTCACATTAGGTGGAGATAGTACACAAAAATCAGCAAGAGATTTATTCTTAAAAGGAATCAATACAATTGGAGTACCAAAAACAATTGATAATGATGTAGCATGTACAGATATTACATTTGGATATAATACAGCTGTACATGTAGCAACTGAAGCGTTAGATAGATTACATACAACGGCAGAAACCCATGATAGAATTATGGTATTAGAAGTTATGGGAAGATTTGCAGGTTGGATTGCTTTAGAATCAGCTATTTCTGGAGGGGCAGATGTTGCATTAATTCCAGAAATACCATATGATATTCATAAAGCAGCAGAAGCAATTAATAAAAGAAAGGAACAAGGAAAGAGATTTAGTGTTGTTGTAGTTTCAGAAGGAGCACATCCAAAAGATGCTGGACAAACCACTCATTCGGCAGAAGGAATTGATAATAAGGCAGGAATCAGTGTTAAATTTGGAGGAGAAGGTAATCGTGTAGCAAAAGAACTTCAAGAATTAACAGGACTAGAATCAAGATGTACCATTTTAGGATATATGCAAAGAGGAGGAACACCAACTGCATATGATAGAGTATTATCTACAAAATATGGTGCTAAAGCAGTAGAACTTGCTATGGAAGGAAAATTTGGTGTATTAACAGTTATTAAAAATGGCAAACTAGACTGTGTACCATTAGAAGTTGTAGTAGGAGAAAATAAAGAAATTGGAGCAGTTCAAGGTGGTACAGCAGAAAGCAATGTAAGATATGTAACAATGGATGATGATTTAGTAAAAACTGCAAGAGATATTGGAATTTGTTTAGGAGACTAAATAGGATTCATAATTAAAATAAGAGCAGACTTTAAATAGTAAACATTATTTAAAGTCTGTTTTTTTGTTGAATAGGAAAAATCGAGTTTTTCCTATTCAACAAAAAAACAAAATTGCACAGAAAAATTGCTATGCAATTTTTCGCGTCGACAAATCTTTACGCTTCTTCGAGAACTTAAATATATATAGTTAAGTTAGAAAAGTAGAGAAAAGTTCTCGCGAAGCGAGATTTGTCCTTATCATTCAGTGTTCAATTTTTATTACATTTATATTACATTTTAAGTATTTTATTGAGATAACAAAATATTATTGGTATAATTTGGTTATGATAAACATAAGAAACATAACCTTGTTGTATATGAAAAAATTCATATGTGGTTAAGATAAAAATAGATTTTTTCATTACAATAAAATATAAAAAATGGAGGAAACAATGGAAAAGATGGAAAAGAAACAAAAAATTTTTATTATTTCAATTTGTGTTATTGTGGCAATCATTATAGTAGCGCTTATCGGATATGTTATAACAACCAATCAAGAAGCAAATACAAATAAAAATAGATTAGCGAATATGTATGAAAAAATGATGCAAAATGAAACTTATCGTATAACCTTTCAATTAGATGATAATAATAAATATACAGTATCTAGAAAAGGAAATTTAGCCAATATTGATACTTATCATAATGGAAGCCATACAACAGATATTATCAAAGATGGAAATACGTATTTATTAATGTATAGTACAAAAAAATACTATATGTATCAAAATAATGAAACAGAACTTGCAGAATTATCTAATACGTTAAATGAAATAATTCAAAGTCAAGAACCTGAAAAAGGACAGGAGAAAATAGATGGAGACAATTATCGCTATGAAGAATATAAAGGTGTATCTGATTTCTTAATGAATACAGACGAAAATGTTTCAGAAGAAGAAATCAATACCAGATTTTATTTCGATGGTGATGATTTAAAATATATTAAAACAATTATGGGAGATACTTCTGAATTAATCAGTGTCAATGTATCTTATGATGTTACAGATGATATATTTGAAATACCATCAGATTTCCAAGGAGAATAAAAAGGTTAACAATGAAGCGCTTGCCTAGTGCAAGACTTCACCAATATAAATTAATATTATTAAGGAGGAATTGAAAAATGTCAGTAAAATTTGTTTTAAATGAAACATCATATTTCGGAAAAGGAGCAAGAGAAGAACTTGCAGGAGAAATCCAAAAAAGGGGATTCAAAAAAGTATTTTTAGTAAGTGATAAATCTTTAGTAGAAGCTGGTGTAACAGCTAAAGTTGAAGAAGTATTAAATAAGGCAAATGTTCCTTATGATTTATATGATGAAATAAAACCAAATCCAACAATAAAAAATGTAACAGATGGTGTAGAAGCTTGCAAAAGATCAGAAGCAGATTTAATAGTAGCTGTAGGTGGAGGCTCAAGTATAGACACAGCAAAAGGAATTTCTATTGTTATGACAAATCCAGATAGAGCAGATATTAAATCTTTAAATGGAGCATCTGATACAGCAAATAGAGGATTACCTGTTATTGCATTACCAACAACAGCAGGAACAGCAGCAGAAGTTACCATTAATTATGTTATTACAGATGAAGATGCAGAAGTAAAAATGGTATGTGTAGACCCTAATGATATTCCAATTTTAGCAATCATTGATTCAGAATTAATGGGTTCAATGCCAAAAAGTTTGGCAGCAGCAACAGGAATGGATGCATTAACACATGCAGTAGAAGGATATATCACAAAAGCACATAATGAAATGTCAGATATGTTTCATATGAAGGCTATCAAAATGATATTTAAATATTTACCATCAGCTGTTAACGAGAAAAATGAAGAAGCAATTGAAATGATGGGAATGGCGCAATATATTGCTGGAATGGGATTCTCAAATGTAGGACTTGGAATTGTTCATTCAATGGCACATCAATTAGGAGCCGTATATGATACACCACATGGAATTGCTAATGCTATGCTACTTCCAACAGTTATGAGATTTAATGGAGAAGACCCAGCAACAGCACAAAGATTTAGAGAAATCTTAATGAATATCGGAAGACCAGATGCAGAACACCTAAATGATCAAGATGTTATTAATACATTTGTATGGATGATTTCAGAATTAAGCAAAACAGTAGGAATTAATACAAAAATTACAGATTATGGAGCAAAAGAAGAAGATTTTGAAATGCTTGCTGAAAAAGCAATGAATGATCCATGTAAACCAGGAAATCCAAGAGATGTTACAAAAGAAGATTTTATAGAATTATATAGAAGAGCAGCACAATAAATAATTTTTCGGCCCTATATACTTACCACTTGTATATAGGGCTGAATCGTTATAATTTTATAAATTTCAAAAAAACACTTGTAAAAACTAAAAAAATGTGTAATAATATTAACATAAAAGAAAAAGACCATAAAAAAGAGGAGTACATTTACACAGATTTTTAGAGAATAGAAGTCATTGGCTGGAAGCTTCTTAAATCATGATAAATGGAAGGTAGCTTTTTTGTTGATATTCTGAAATAATAGTAGGAATATCCGTTTAGGCAACGTTAAAAGCATTAATGAGATGTATAATCATTTGTTTTAAACATAAAAAAATAAAATTCAAATGAAAAAATAAGAACACAATTGATTATATAAGTAAGGTGGTACCGTGGATATCATTCGCCCTTATGTTTTATGCATAAGGGCTTTTTGTGTTATAGAAGAATCGCTTTTTCTATAACACAAAAAAACAAAGAACGTGAATACATGATGTAAAGGAGATTACAAAAAAAGCATGGAAAAAATAAGAATGTGGAAATTAGATAATATCAAAGCAATATTAATTTTTCTTGTAGTATTAGGACATTTATTTGATTTGCGTAATCAAGGATTTATAAATTTTTTATTTATAGTGATCTATTTTTTCCATATGCCAGCTTTTGTATTTTGCTCAGGGTATTTCAGTAGACCTAGAAATAAAAAGGCAATAGTAAAATATTTAATACTTTATATAGGTGTGCAAACAATATATTACTTATTTTGTAACTATTGTTTAGGAGAGGACAAAAAATTAACATATTATACACCATACAGGAGTTTATGGTTTCTACTTGCACTATCTGCATGGAATATTTTATTAACATTTTTTGATACGAATAATCATAAAAAACAAATTTTAATGATTTTATCATCTATAATCTTTGGATTAGTAATTGGATATATTTCATATCCATCCCTAAAGATTTTTAGTATATCACGTATTTTGGTATATTTGCCGTTCTTTTTAACAGGATATTATCTAAAAAAGAATGATATCACATTGCTATGGAAAGAAAAACTGTCTAATAATAGTAAAAAAATAATTTCCGCATTACTCATGATTATGATAGTAGGTATATTATTTTATATATGGCAAAATTATAAACAATGGGATTATGAATGGCTTTATGGAAGTATATCATATAAAGCCGGTGAATATGGACCATTAGAAAGATTAATACAGTATATAGTTGCAATTTTATGTATGATTAGTCTTTTATGGTTTATACCAAATAAAAAATATAAATTAACATATGTTGGTAAATATACCCTTGTTATTTATTTACTTCATATTTTTATTGTAAAAACAATTGAAAGTATGAAAGTTTTAAGTGATAATCCATATATATTTTTATTGCAAACGAGTATTATTGCTGTTGTACTAACAACTATTTTACCAATCTTACCAATTGCAAAAGAAAATTTAATGAATGAAAAAGAAAGGAAGGGGAGAAAAAATGGGTGATGTACAAGAAAGTAAGCAAAAGAAAAAATTTGTTGAACTGTATGAAAAACATAAATTAAGTCCTACAGAAGAATTAATTTTTAAACCACATAAAGAAAATGGACTTAAAAACTTGACTAGAGATGAAATTGAAAAATATTTGAGTTTAGATATAAAAGCTTTGAAAAAAACAAAAATGAATATAAAAACAATTATTATTGCAGAAAAAACACAAAAGTTTTTGGTTGAAAATAAACAAAAATTATTAAATAAAATTAAAGAAAGGGAGGAAAAGGAGAATGAACGATAAGTATAATCCAAAAGATTTTGAAGAAAAACTATATCAAGAATGGGAGGAAAAAGGATATTTCAAACCAAGTATGGATAAAACGAAAGAAAGTTATTGTATTATGATGCCACCACCAAATGTAACAGGAAAATTACACATGGGGCATGCTTTAGATGATACAATACAAGATATTTTAATTCGTTTTAAAAGAATGCAAGGATATAATACTTTATGGCTTCCAGGAACAGACCATGCTGCCATTTCAACAGAAATGAAGGTAGTTGAAAAACTAAGAAATGAAGGAAAAACAAAACAAGAATTAGGTAGAGAAAAATTCCTAGAAGAAGCATGGGAATGGACAAGGATTTATGGTGGAACGATTGAAATGCAACAAAAGAAATTAGGTTGTTCTTGTGATTGGGATAGAAAACGTTTTACTATGGACGAAGGATTATCAGATGCTGTTTTAGAGCAATTTGTTGATTTATATAACAAAGGGCTAATCTATAAAGGAAAAAGAATGATTAACTATTGTCCAAGTTGTAAAACCTCTATTTCAGATGCAGAAGTAGAATACAAAGAAGAAGCTTCTCATTTATGGCATATCCGTTATCAAATAACAGGAGAAAAAGATAGATATATTGTAGTTGCCACAACAAGACCTGAAACGATGCTTGGAGATACAGCGGTTGCCGTTCATCCAGAAGATGAAAGATATAAAGATTTAGTTGGAAAAACATGTATTTTACCAATTATGAATAAAGAAATTCCAATTATTGCAGATGATTTTGTTGATAAAGAATTTGGAACAGGATGTGTTAAAATTACACCAGCACATGATATGAATGATTATCAAGCAGGTTTAAGACATAATCTAGAAATTGTAGAAGTGTTTGATGAAGATTATAAAATGGGTGATCTAGTTCCAGAATATAAAGGAATGGATTTATTAGAAGCTAGAAAAGCAATTGTCAAAAAACTAGAGGAAATTGGGGCATTAGTAAAAACAGAAGACTATACCCATAATGTAGCAAAATGTGAAAGATGTAAAACAACGATAGAACCAAAAATATCTGAGCAATGGTTTGTTTCTATGAAAGAACTAGCAAAAAGAGCAGCAGATTCTGTTAGAAATCATGAAGCTAGATTTATTCCTAAAAAATATGAAAAACAATATTTTAATTGGCTAGATAATATACAAGATTGGTGTATATCAAGACAATTATGGTGGGGACATCAAATACCAGCATATTATTGTGAAGAATGTGGACATATTAATGTTGCAAAAACAGCACCTACAAAATGTGAAAAATGTGGTAGCACAAAATTACATCAAGATGAAGACACACTAGATACATGGTTTAGTTCTGCATTATGGCCATTCTCAACGTTAGGTTGGCCAAACACAGAAACAGAAGATTATAAAACATTCTATCCAACAAATGTATTGGTTACAGGATTTGATATTATTACTTTCTGGGTATCTAGAATGATGTCACAAGGATTAGAATTTACAGGTCAAGCACCATTTAAAGATATTTTAATCCATGGAATGGTTCGTGATAGCCAAGGAAGAAAAATGTCTAAAACATTGGGAAATGGTATAGACCCAATTGAAATTATTGATGAGTATGGAGCAGATAGTTTACGTTTTGCTGTTATATCAGGAACAACAATGGGAAATGATATCAGATATATGCCAGAAAAACTAGAACAAGCTTCAAATTTTGCCAATAAAATATGGAATGCAACAAAATTTATTAGAAATAGTGATGTAAAAGATGAAAACATTATAGAATTCCACACAAAAGTATATGATAAAGAAGCAAAAACATATCAAAAAGATTTATTAAATATAGAAGACAAATGGATTATCAATAAACTAGAAACTTTAATCGCAGAAGTAACCAATAATATGGAAAATTATGACTTAGGTGTTGCGTTAGATAAAGTATATAACTTTATTTGGAACGAATTCTGTGACTGGTATATTGAAATGGTAAAACCAAGATTATATAGTGATGACTACAAAGAGAAAGTAAAAGTTTGCTATGTATTAGATTATGTATTTGGTATTTCAATGAAACTATTACATCCATTTATGCCATTTGTGACAACAGAAATTTATAGAAATTTAGTAAAATACAATGATAAAGAATTAATGGTATCAAAATGGCCTTATGCAAAAAACGAGAATGCATTTAAAGAGGAAGAAGAATTTGTTGAAAGATTAAAAGCAATTATTATAGAAATCAGAAATACAAGAGCAAATATGAATGTACATCCATCTAAAAAAGCAGAATTGATCTTTGTAACTGAAAAATATGAAAAAGAAATAGAAGAAGCAAAAGAATTCTTATTAAAATTAGGATTTGGAAGTCATATAACTATTCAAAAAGATAAAGCAGGAATTAAAGACAATGCCATTAGCATTGTACAAGATGGAATAGAACTATATATGCCATTTGAAGGATTAGTGGATATGGAACAAGAAAGAAAAAGATTACAAGAAGAAAAGAAAAGACTTGAAGGCGAAGTGGCAAGATGTGAAAAGATGTTATCTAATCCAGGATTTATGAATAAAGCACCACAAAGTAAAATCGATGAAGAAAAAGCAAAATTGGAAAAATACAAAGATATGCTAGCAAAAGTAATGGAATCTTTGAAGTAATTTTATAAAAAACTTGACAGACATTTTCTTTTATAAGGGGTGTCTGTTTGCATTTTCCATAAATTCAGGAATTATGTGCATTGAAAACTTTTTATTATTATGATAATATGTGAAAAGTAAATAAAAGTAGGAGAAGAAAATGAGTAATTTAGATAATAATTTATATTCCAAAATTTCTTTAAAATTTAATCAAGATGGTAAATTTAAAATATTAATGATGTCAGACATACAAGAATCTCTGGACTATGATAGAAGAACATTAGAAAATATAAATAAAATAATAGAACACACAAAACCTGATTTAGTAGTATTAGGAGGAGATAACTGTGATGGAACTATCATAAAAACAGAAAATGAACTAAAGGCATATCTAGATATTTTCTCTGAACCTATGGAAAAAAGAAAAATTCCATGGATGCATGTTTTTGGAAATCATGACCATGATGTAACAATTGATGATATTTATATGACTAAAATTTATGAAAGTTATAAATATTGTATTTCCAAACATACAGAAGATATTTATGGTACTACAAATTATGTTCTTCCAATCAAATATTCAAATAAAGATGAAATAGCATTTAATATTTGGGCATTAGATACAAATAATCAGATAAAAGATACCGATATAGAAATAGATAAAAACATGGATATGTTAAGAAAACCTTCAATGTCAGGTGAATGGGATATATTGCATTTTGACCAATTAATGTGGTATTGGAATAGTTCTAAAGAAATAGAAGAATATTGTAATAAAAGAATTCATGGGATATTATTTATGCACATACCACCTTGGGAATTTCAATATATTGTAAATAATCCTGAATACACAAATGGAAAAGGTAGTATGAAAGAAATTATGAAAATAGGTATGTTTAATTCTGGTATATTTTCAACGATATTACAAAGAAACGATATTAAATGTATTGGTTGTGGACATAGTCACAATGATTGTTTTGATGGGGAATTTTGTGGCATAAAAATGTGTTTGGATGCATGTGCTGGATATAGTCCATATGGTACAGATGAATTGAGAGGCGGAAGAATTTTTGAGATTAATGAAAATAATACAAATCATATAAATACGTATATGGTACATTATAAAGATTTATGAGAATGAATAGCGAAAATTAAAGGGAGTTTCAAATGAAAAAATATAACAAAATAATCACAAAAGAATTAAACCGAATACTACCATATCATTTACTGGGCGTTGTATTTCATACAATTGTCATTTATTTAGCATTCAAAATTCCAGAAAGCATAGGAAAAATATTAGATATGCTATCTCAAACCAATGTAGATAAAGGGCAAATTATGCAAGAAGCATATTGGCTAATATTTTATTGTGCTATTGTATTTATCCCAAGAACAATTTATCGTATTTTACTTTTTACAGTTTCAAGAAAAGCAGATACTAATTTAAGAAAAGAAGTTATTAAACATTTACAAAAAGTAAAGCCAGAATATTTTGAAAAAGAAAATAAAGGCGCATATCTAGCATATTTATCAAAAGAAATTTTATCAATACATAAAATATTGGGAGATCACCTTTTTCAACTTGCAAAAATTGTTGTAACACCAATAATAGCAATATCTTTGATTTGGGGACAATTTAATAAAAATTTAGCATTATGGCTCATACCAATTTTTCCAATTGCAATTACATGTATGTTTTATTCTTATAAAAAGTTAAAAGAAAAAATAGAAATATCCAGAAGAATATATGTAGAGTTATCAAAAAACATAGAACAAAATACAGATGGATTTTTATTGATAAAATCGTATAATCAGCAAGAAAACCAAATAAATCATTTTAAACATATCAATTCAAAAATGTATAAAGCAGATTATGAAATTGGAGTTGCTAAAAATCGTATAAGTAGAATTATTAATATTCTATATGGTTTGTGTTTCATGATTAGTTTTGTTGTTGGAATCCAATACATAGAACTAGGAAAAATGACAGTAGGTGGATTAACAGCATTTATAGGTTATATAAGTACTACATTAAGCAATTTTGTAGCAGGAACACAACAATTATTAGAAAGGATGCCATATTGGAGACAGTCGTTAGATAGATTTAATTATTTTTTAAATTTAGATGAATATAAAAAAGATGGAAAAAGTTTAGAAAAAATAGATACAATAGAAATTAAACATTTATCATACTGGTATGATGATACTGAAAAACCAGCATTAGATAATATCAATATGATGATTAATCATGGAGAAAAAATAGGAATTATCGGACAAGTTGGTAGTGGCAAAACAACTTTAATGAATATCATATCAGGCTTTTATGAAATACCAAAAGGAATGGTATTAATAAATGGGGAAGATATAGGCGATTATAAAAGAGATGATTTATTTTCGAAATATAATTATGCCCTGCAACAAAATATTATATTAGATGATACAATCAAAGCAAATGTAGATATTATGGAAAATTTGGAAGATAACGAATTTGAAAAAATTATAAAAAATGCAGAATTGGAAGAAGATATAGAAAAGCTAGAAGAAAAGGAAGAAACAGTTGTAGGAGAAAAAGGAGTTAAACTATCTGGAGGACAAAAACAAAGAGTATCTATTGCAAGAAATTTATCTAATGCAAGGGAAATTAATATTTTTGATGATACGCTATCAGCATTAGATTCTACTACAGAAAAGAAAATCATGAATTATCTATTAGAAGAGGTAGGAGATAACACATTAATTGTCATAGCAAACAAAATATCTAGTGTAGAAAAGTTAGACAAAATCTATGTATTATTAGATGGAAAGATTGAGGATTGTGGAACACATGAAGAATTGTTAAAAAGAAATAAATTTTACAAAGAAGTTTATCTATTAGAAAAAAAGGAGGAAGAAGATGAAATCTATACTAAAGAAAAATAGTAAAATACTTTTTTTCGTTGCATTTTTCTTAATCGTAACAAATATATTAAGTGTTACACATCCTTTTGTATTAAAACAAATACTAGACATTGATTTTAAAGATACTAATATTATTATAATTTTAAGAAATTTAGTAATTATATATGTTACAGTACATATCTTCCTTATCATATCAAAAGATTTAAGAAATACAGTTATCAATAAAGCAATGTCAAAAATATTAAAGGATTTAAGAGAAAAGCTTTTTTTGCATGTACTAAAATGGAATATGGGAACCTATCAAAAATATAATTCATCAGAAATCTACACCAGACTAACAGCAGATATTGATAATGTGTCAGCACTATTTTTAGGAACTTTGCAAGTATTAGTCAATGATGTTTTATATATTGCGTTAATGGTAGTATTTATGTTTTTAGCAGATATTAAATTAGCAATCATAGGCTCTATTGCCATGGTAATTACGGCAGGAGTGTCATATATATTTACACATCAAGTTGCAAAAGCTAATAAAGGAATTTTAAATAAAAGAGATAAAGAAAATAGACAATATTCAGAAATGTATAATAAAAATAAATTGACCTATTTATTTGGCTTACAAAAAAATACAGTTAAAAAAATAAATAAAACACTAGATGAAGAACTCGTATACAGAAAACGATTTATATTTGTAGAAAGCTTTATATATCCATTATCCATAACAATACAAGCACTAGCCATTTACTTTATATTGCAATATGTATTTCATATAAATAGTGCTATTTCATTAGGGAGTATCTATTTGGTAATAAATTATATTAAAGATTGCAGAACACCATTAACTGAAATATTTGAACAATTAGAAGAAATCCAATCATCATTTATGTCTTTAAAACGAATCAATGTATTACTAAAAGAAAATGGCATAGAAGATATTGAAAAAGGTGAGAAAGATGAAGATTTAAAAGGCGATATAGAATTTGAAAACGTATCTATGCAATATGGAGATAACAAAGTTTTAAATGATATTTCGTTTATTATAAAAGAAGGAAGTAAAGTAACAATAGCAGGAAAAACAGGTGTAGGAAAAACCACCATGATGAATATTTTGATGAGGCTGTATTCATTCCAAAAAGGAAGAATTTTAATTGGAGGAAAAGATATAACAAAAATTAGAATAAAGGACATTAGAAAAAATATTTCATATATATCACAAACACCATATATTTTGGAAGATACCTTAAAAAATAACATTGTACTTGGAGATGAACATATAACAGATGAGCAAATAAAAACTGTTGCAAAAGAAATAGGATTTGAAAATACATTAAACAAATTTAAAGATAGATTAGAGGAAAACATATCAAAATCTAAATTATCTTATGGACAGTTACAAATGATTGCATTTTTAAGAGCAATTTTGCATAAAGCAAATATTTATATATTTGATGAACCAACTTCAAATATAGATTTAAAAACAGAAGATAGAATCCAAAAATTAATTAATCGAATTACAAAAGAAAGTACAGTCATTATCATTGCACATAGGAAATCTACCATTGAAAATTCAGATAAGATTATTTATTTAAAAGATGGTAAAGTCGATATGATTAAAAATAAATGTGTGATTTAATAATATTCTAAAAATAGGAGGGCAAACTATTGAATGTAATTTTTTTAGATATAGATGGTGTTTTGAATAGTCCAAATTATGCGACAAGATATAAGAATATGAAAACAAAAAAAGAAAGAACATACAAAAATATTGATGATAGTGCACTTAAGTATCTTCAAAAGCTTCAAAATAAATATGATGCTAGAATTGTTTTAACTTCTACTTGGCGTAAGTGGCGTAACCTTATATCAATAGATAAATTTAAAGAATCTATTAAAGAGAATCCAATAACAGAAACAGAGAGAAAAGAATATGGAGGAAATGCAACTTTAAGAACATTGTATGAAAAATTAGAGTCAGAATATGGGTTAGCGTTAGATGATGCAACGATTGATTTACAGAATAGAATGTTAGAAATACAACTATACTTATTACTTCATAAAGAAATAGAAAAATTTGTGATTTTAGATGACGATGATCAAAATTTTACAGAAATGTTCGAAGAACAATTTGTTCAATGTTGTAAAGAAGGAGAAGCTTTTGGAGAAAAAGAATTTGAACAAGCTTGTACAAGTTTTGCACAGCAAAAAAGATATATTCCCAAAATAGAAGGCTTAAAAGAATTGCAAGATTATTTTGATAAAGTAACAGAATTTTATAAAACTAAGGCAGAGTCAGTCTATGCTTCAATCTTAGAAGAAGATTTCGATGGGTATTCATTCAAAGAGGTTTCATCTGATACTACACCAGATATGCAATATAAAAGATTATATTATTACTTGCCAGAAAAAATTCGCGATAAAATTAGTATAGATTCTTGGAAAAATGGAAGAATTATGACTAATAACCAAAGAACATTTGAGCAAGCTATTATCAGTAATCAAGATTATTTTTCTAGTTTAATGTTATTGAAAGCTGGTTCAGATTCTTTGCCATTATATAGCATCGTATTAGAACAAATAGAAATAGACAAAAAAGAAGAAATGCAAATGATGCAAGATTTAATTTCTAAATTATCTGAAGAACAAAAAATGAAATTGTTACAATCAGCTAGAAGAAAATATGATGAGTTGCAGGAAAAAAATTTGCAGGGCTCAATAAAGAATATGAGTGAAGTTATTCAATGTTTGTTTAATGAAGATATTTCAAAAATACAAATTGAAATAGAAAGTGAGCCAGATAAAGAATTGCATTAGTATAGAAGAGAACAAGTACAAGGAAATACTTATAAGAGAGTAGAATATTTTAAATTCATATGATATACTGCAATTAAAAAAGGAGTTTAGTCATGAAAATACAATTAATTGGAACAGGAACAATACCTGATATTGCAAATAGTGCAAGTATATTGATAAATGATCATATATTATTTGATATGCCTAATGGTAATTTAAAAGCCATGATAAGACAAAATATAGATATAATGAAAATAGATACTTTAATTATATCTCATACTCATGCAGACCATTGTTTTGACACACCATTTTTATTATGGTATAAGAAATATTATTATAAACCAGGATATAAATTATCTACAAAAATTGTAACAGATGAAATTACTAAAGATACAATAGAAAACTTAATAGACTTATCATATTTTGGTTCTGCAAAAGAAGCAGAAAAAGAATTTATTGATTTTCAAGATGTAAATAATATAAAGATATGTGATGATGTAGAAATATTAAATGAACCGATGTTACATAGAAAGATTAAATATGCTAATGGATATATTATAAAAGAAAATCATGTAAGCATTGGATTAACTGGAGATACAAGTTATTGTGAAGGCATAAGAAAAATTGCAAGTAAAGTAGATTATTTAATTTGTGATATGACATTGATGCTAGGTAATGATTCACATATGGGAATAGATAATATTTTAGAACTTATGAAAGATTATCCAAATCTAAGAATAATACCAATACACATGCACGATAAAACAAGAAATGAAGCCAAAAAATTAGAAAAAGATAATTTACTTATATATGAAGATGGCAAGATTTTAGAGATATAAGGAGCAAAATTTGTAACTTATTTAGATTCAGATAAGATATATAATGATTTATTTAATAAAATTTTAAGATAGAAAAAAGTATATAGATTAAATGAAATAGAGCTGAAATACCAATGAAAGAAACATATTTAACAGAATTACATTTACATACAAAAGAATCTAGTTCCTGTTCAAATATACCAGCAAAAGGAATGATAGAAGCATATAAAGAAAAAGGATATTCAACAATTGTTATTACTGATCATTGCAGTAAAGGCAAAATGGAAAGACTAGGGAAGATTAGTTGGAAACAAAAAATGGATTATGTGTTTACTGGATTTGATATTGCAAAAGAATATGGAGAAAGTTTAGGATTATATATTTTATTAGGTGTAGAAATAACCTTACATCAAACAGATAGTGATTATCTAGTATATGGGATAGACAAAGACTTTTTATATAACCATGAAAAGATATATGAATACTCACTTCCAGAATTGTATGATTTATGCCATAGAAATGATTATATATTAGTACAAGCTCATCCTTTTAGAGATAATATAGAACTTGTACCATTAGAATATATTGATGGAATTGAAATATTTAATGGTTGTCATGATGAAGTATCTAGAAATGAAAAAGCAGAAAAATATGGTATGAGTACAAATAAAATATTAACATCTGGTTCAGACTTTCATAATTTAGAAGATTTAGCAAGAGGAGGAATCGTAACAACAGAAGAAATAAGAGACATCAAACAATTAGTAAGAGTATTAAAAAATAAAGAATTCAAAGTAATAAAAGATGGGAAATACTAAAAATGGAAGAACTAAAAATAGATTATAAATTTAATTTAGTAGATTTTAAAATAATGGAAAATATCGAACATTCATATTTTCCAAATGACAATATAACACCAGCTGAAGAAGTATTAAAGTGGTATCAAAGAAATGACTTAACTTGTATAGGTATTAGAAATAGTAATAATGAAGTAATTGCAAGTGTTAATATACTACCGTTGAATGAGAGAACTTTTTATAATATTTATAACAATAAAATGAATGAAGCTGATGTAATAGATTCTCAAATAGAAACATATGAGAACAACCAAGATTATTACTTATACTTATCTTCAATATCAATAAACAAAAATTATAGAAATAACTATCGTGTAATAACAACACTATTAAAAGGATGTATTGATTTATATGAGATACTAATAGATAGAAACATTAAGATAATAAAAATAATGGCAGATGCAAGTACAGAGCATGGAGAAAAAATATGTAAGAAATTATTGGAAATGGATTTTATAAGAGATACAAGCCATAATTCTAAAATTTATTGTATAGATGGTAATGATTTTATACATTCATTTGATAAAATTATAAAATTTTTAAGGGAATAAAATTTATAGGATTAAGAGAAAATATTATGATAATTGAAAAGAAGAAAAATAGGAGAACTACAAATTATGGAAAATAGAAATAAAAAGGTAATAATAGGAATTGTTGCAAAACATATAAATAATAATCAATCCAAAATTAATTCTTTAATTCGTGATGAAGTAAAACAAGCAATATTTGATAATGGCGGAATTGCAATTGGAATATTATCACCAAATGAGGAAATATTATATGCAGGAAACGATTGGAAAGATTATGAAGGTAAAATAAGAAAAGAAGAAATAATAGATGAGTTAAATTTGTGTGATGGTGTTATTTTGCAAGGTGGGATAACTTGCGAAGCATATGAAAGTTGGATTGCAAAATATTGCTATGATAATAACATTCCTATACTTGGGATTTGTGCTGGACAAAATGCCATAGCAAGAGGTCTAGGAGGAACAACTTTTAAAATCAGTAATCCAGAAAAACATGATAAAAGTTTTGATGAATATGTGCATAGTATAAAGATTGATAAAGAGTCAAAATTTTATTCAATTACTCAAAAAGAAGAAATAATGGTAAATTCAAGACATAAAAATTCAATAGAAGAATGTCCAAGATTAAATAAAGTAGCATTTTGTGAAGATGGATATGCAGATGTTATTGAAGATCCTAATAAAGATTTCTATATTGGTGTAAGATTTCATCCAGAAAGTTTATATAAAAAAGATGAAAACATGAATAATATTTTTAAAGCTTTTTTAGAAATATGTAAAAATTAATGTTAAATAAAATCAAATATAGAGGATAAAACTTTTATAAGGAACATCTTATATATTTTTAATATACAATATTAAAAAAATAGAATCATCGCCTTTTACAGAAAGATGATTCTATTTTTTAATGCAGTCAATAGCAATATCACATAAATTGTATTATAAAAAAACAAATTATAGGGAAATACTAGACTTATCTTAACAAATTAAACCAACTAGAAAATACTTTTGTACTCATAGTAGCAAGATTGATTTTATCAACAGAAATTTGTGAAACTAAATTTACTGTTGAGAGAACTTCTCCATCCAAAGAAAAGGAAACTTCACCAACTTTTTGACCACTCGTAATTGGAGCAGATATGTTTTCATCTAAAGTTACAGTTTGTTCGATATTTTTTTCACTGCCTTTTGCAAGTAAAATACCAGCATCATTTTCTAATACAACAGGTATTGTAGATTGAATTCCTTTATCTATACTTGTGGTTTGAATTAAGTCTCCCGCTTTTCCAAAACTTTGATAAGAAAAATTATTAAATCCATAATCTAGTAATTTTTCGGCTTCTGAGAAACGCACTTTTGTAGAGGGTGCTTTCATAATAACAGCAATTAAAGACAAACCATCACGTGTAGCACTAGCAGATAAATTATACAAAGCAAGAGAAGTAGAACCTGTTTTTAAACCTGTAGCACCACTATAATTCTTAATCAATCTGTTTGTGTTAGAAAGCCCGCGTTTCACCATCTCTCAAAGTGTCCATCCAGATGGTTGTATAATTAGTAATTTCAGGATATTTTGTTAACAATTCTCTAGACATAACAGCAATGTCATAACTAGAAGTTACATGACCATCTTCATCTAAACCATGACAATTTTTAAAAGTTGTATCACTCATACCTAGTTCATAAGCCTTATCATTCATCATTTGGACAAAAGCTTCTTCTGAACCAGCAATATATTCTGCCATGGCAACAACACAATCATTTGCAGAATTGACACAAATTGCTTTTAACATTTCATCAACCGTCAAAGTTTCAGTTGTATCTAGCCAAATTTGAGAACCACCCATGGAAGCAGCATTTTCACTACAAGGAACCTCATCTGTTAAAGAAATTTTTCCAGAATCTAATGCTTCCATAATAAGAAGGATACTCATGACTTTTGTAACAGAAGCAGGACGTAATTGTTCATGAATATTGTGAGCATATAAGATTCTGCCAGAAGATTGTTCAATTAAAATAGCTGATGCAGATTCTAAATTTAAAGAATTATTATCAGTAACTTCACTAGTTGCATTTGTAAGTAAGGCGTTATCCTCTTCTATATTAGAAACATTTGTAGAAGACCAAACATATAAAGAATCATCTGAAGCAAATACAAAGGAAGAATAAGAAATGAAAATGCAAAGTATAAGAAGAATAGTAAGAAAATGTTTCATATTTGTTTTATTCATATATTTGTAAATCATAAAAACCTCCAAAATAGCAGATAACTGCTAGAAATATAGTCAAAATATTTTACTTAAATATATGATTAAAAAAATAAAAAAGAACTTATTTTTATTTCAGATATTTTTTGTATATCCATTTTCTTGACAATATTTTTGAATAAAGATAAGATAAAAGAAATAAGGGGGAATCAAAATGCCAACATGGGCCATTCATTTAGCAACAGCCAAAAAAGTAAGTGAAAAAATAGATACAAATAAAAATATATTTACATTTGGAAATATATTACCAGATATACCAAATGAATATGTTGTAAAAGAAATTACACATCATGTATCACATGCAAGAACACATTTTGAAACAGACGTTTTAGTGGTAGAACATATTGAAAAAAGATATGATTTAAGAAATTTTGTAAAAAAATATCAATCTAAATTTTCTAACCCATTAATATTAGGATACTATGTACA
The DNA here is from genome assembly GCA_944387445.1 of uncultured Clostridia bacterium. Taxonomy (GTDB): domain Bacteria; phylum Bacillota; class Clostridia; order TANB77; family CAG-508; genus CAG-269. The sequence continues at coordinate 27,906 of CALXEX010000004.1, forward strand.
TCTATTAACAGATTATTTCTGGAATGATAAAACATATGGAGAACATGGGATTTATGATGAAGAAAAAAATAGAATTGGGTTAATTTTAAATAATGGAGAAAGAATCCTATGTAGTACAGAAAGAGCAAGACAAATCAAAACACAAGACTTTAGAATATTTTCGAAATACATTTATGATCATCATTTAGCAGATAAACTGGAATATCAGGAGGAGATAAAGGAATACTTAAAAGAAATTGATTGGATTACATTAGAAGAATCAGATATAGAAAAGACAATAAAATATATAAATGACAGATATATGGGAAAAGTTCAAGTGTTAGAAAATGGGGAAAGTACAGAATACAAAATATATAGTGAAAAAGAAATGTTAGAATTAATGGATGCCTCTGTTATGTTTATTTTAAAAATGATAAGAAAAGCATCTACAAATGAAATCCTAGATTTCGGTGTATGTAAATAAATTATTGAAAAATGATATAAATGATGAAACGAGAAAAATATGAAGAGCATGTTATACAAAAACAAAAATAATAAAAAAGGATTAAATTATGATTCATATATTACTAGTAGAAGATGATAAAAATATATCGATTACTATTTTCTATTATTTACAATCAAAATGTCGCACAGACAAACGAACATTATGAGACACGAACCTTATGAGAGAAAAAAATAAATATGAGGAGAAAAAAATGATTATAATAGGGGAAATATTTTCATTGCTAGCTGCTTTGTGTTTAGCTTATTCAACATTTAGCCATAAAAAAAATAAAATGATATGGTGGCAAGCAATAAATGCAATATTTTATGGACTTTCGAACTTGTTTTTGGGAGCTTATTCAGCTGTAGTAACAAATATATTAACATTATTTAGAAATACATTACAAGTAAAAGATAAATTAAATAAACATATTACCATCATCATTTGTTTACTTATGGCTATTGTAGGAATTATATTTAATAATAGAGAATGGTTAGGTCTATTACCAATATTGGCTTCTGTATCATATACAATTTGTGTATATGTATTAAAATCTGTACAACAAATGAGGATTGCACTTGTAATTAATTTAGCACAATGGGCAATTTTTGATTTTATAGTAAAAGCATATCCCATGTTTATAATGGATATGATCATAATTATTGTTACAGTAATGAATATGATTAGATATAAAAACATGACAGAATCGTAAATGATATTCTCTTAACTAATTTTTATATAATAAAATCAGAAGAGGAATTTATTAAGAAATTCTTAAAATCCTCTTCTTTTTAAAAAGTCATTTTAGAGTCACTTTTATGTAGTAATATAATACTAACAATATTAGTATATCATAATTTTATGTAATCATCGATATTTTCCTCAAAAATTGTCAAATAATAAATTTTTATTGAAGAAAAAATCATTTTATGATAGGATTATATTAATGAAAGTAAAAAGTTAAAGAGGGGAAATATGAGTACAAAAGAAATTGTTAAAAATAAAGAAAATATAGAAGAAAAACAATTAGTAAAAAGTGAAGTAGAAGATTATGCAAAATTTGATATATTACGATATGCACAAGTTTGGGAAGATGCAGATATCTTATTACAAGCATTAGACATACATGAGGATGATAATATATTATCTATTGCATCAGCAGGGGAAAATGCGATTAGTTTGTTGATTAAAAATCCCAATAAAGTTTTTGCAATTGATTTAAGTGAAAACCAAATTGCTTGTACAGAATTGAAAATTGCAGGATATAAATATTTAGATTATCAAGAATGTATGGAATTAATTGGTGTTTTTGATTGCCAAGACAGAATAAAAATCTATCAAAAAATTGCAGATAAGCTATCTAAAAATACAAAAACATATTTAGAAAGCAATTTTGATATGATAGAAAAAGGAATTATCCATACAGGAAAATTCGAAAAATATTTTCATCTATTTGGTAAAAAAATATTACCATTTATTCATAAAAAATCAGTAAGAGAAGAATTGTTACAAAAGAAGACAAAAGAAGAAAGAATGCAATTCTATGATCAAAAATGGAACAATATGAGATGGCAAATGCTTTTTAGATTATTTTTCTCTAAAATTGTTATGGGAAAATTAGGTAGAGATAAAGCGTTTTTTCGCTATGTTCATGTAAATGTTGCAGAACATATTTTAGAAAGAACGAAATATGCCATCACAGAATTAGATACATCAGAAAATCCATATTTGCATTATATTATTAATGGAAAATATGACAGAACTGTCTTACCAGTAGCATATAGAAAAAAAAATTTTGAAATTATCAAGAAAAATATAGATAAAATTTATTTACTAAAAGATTCTGTCGAAGATTTTATACAAAAAGATGAGATAGATTATATTAGTAAATATAATTTAAGTGATATTTTTGAATATATGAGTGATGAGCAAATGTGTAAAATATTTGAAAAAATATTTACGAAATCACCATCTGGTACAAAAATTGCTTATTGGAATATGTTAGCTGATAAAAGGGCATCAAAATATTTTGACAATTTAGTGTATAAAGAAAAAGAAGCAGAAGCATTATTTAAACAAGATAAAGCCTTTTTCTATAGTAAATTTATTGTAGAGGAGGTCAGGTAAATGGATATAGAGTGGTTAAGTATTGGATTTGTTTTATGTATGCTTTTGATAGCTATGTGCATTATTAAAATCATAGAAAAAAAGACAAAGATTCATGCAGAATTAAAACGAAAGTTATTACATATAACAATGGGATTGATTATGCTAACATTACCTTATGTATTTCACAATATCCTTTCTGTAGGAATATTAGCAATTATAGCACTGATTATATTAATCTTATTAAAATATACAAAATTAAAAGAAGGATTAGGAAGTGTATTATATAGTGTCAATAGAGAATCTTTAGGAGAAATTTTCTTTGTTATATCTGTCTTTTTGATTTTTTATCTATCAAAAGGAGATAATGTTTTATACAGTATTCCAATATTAATTTTAACATTTGCAGATAGTTCAGCAGCATTAATTGGAAAAAATTATGGAAAGAAAAATCTTGCAGAACGAAATGAAGATGCCAAAAGCATTGAAGGAAGTTTTATCTTTTTTATGGTAGCTTTTGTGGCAACATTAGTGCCTTTATTATTATTTACACAAGTAGGAAGAGAAGAAACCTTAATTATTTCAACCATTGTAGGATTTAATGTGGCTTTGATAGAGATGATTTCCCATAGTGGAAATGATAATTTATTAATTCCATTAACAACCTATGCTTTTTTAGCAACACATATAGGGTTAGAGGTTGAACAGTTAAGAATCAATTTAATCATTTTAGGTGTTATATTTATATTAGTAACCATTGCTAATCGAGTAAAGGCATGGAGTAAATTAGCATTGGTTGAAACACTGGTAGTAGGGTATCTAACGATTACTCTATATGGAATATATGCTATTATACCACCATTAATCTTATTCTTAACAGTTATGAGATTTCCTAAAGTTACAGAAAAAGAACAAAATAATCTATATGATGCTAGAATTATTGAAACTAATGTGATTTTAGGAATTGCTATTTGTGGAATTGTAGCAATTACTGGTTGGAAAGCAGAATTTTTTATGATATATGCTTTGGTATATAGTATGCATTTAGCAATAAATACATTTGTAAGACTAAAATATTATTTTAATATGTCAGAAATAAATAGTATTATTTTATCATTTGCTAAAGGGCTATGTTTTATCTTTTTACCAAGTTTAGCAATTCAAAACCTGGTATTTCATAATTTACCTAGTTTACAAATGATTATTCTTATGATTGTATGTTTGTTTGCTAGTTGTTTGATGATATATATACAAAAAAGAAAAGTAGAAAAAGAAGAAATTTCAATAAAAAATGGATATATGCATACAGAAATTGTGTTAATATTAACAGCTATCATTTGTTTTATTGCATTATAGAAGCCACATTTTCTATAATGCAATAAATTAAAAATTTGTAGGAGGAAATGATTGTAATCTGATAATCTATATTTTAATAAAATGAAATATTAAAAACAGATGTAAATCATGAAAAAGAAGATGAATTTTGAAATTGTAGATAATCAAAAAAATATAAAAGTAACAGTTTTAGAAAGTGGAGAAGAAAAAGCAAAAGCTATTTGCTATTTTCAAAATACGCCAAAACAAAATGGTGAAAAAATCGGAACAATCGGAGAAATGGACATTTTAGATAAGCAATATGGAGTAATATTATTAGAAAAATGTGAAGAAATTCTAAAACAAAAAGGATTACATTATGTTGTAGCACCAATGAATGAAAACACTTGGGGAAAATATAGAACAATGAAACAATCAAATGGAGAGTCTCTATTTTTATTAGAAAATGTCAATCCTATGAGTGATAATGAAATATTATTAAAAGCAAATTATCAAGAGATATATACATATACTTCAACCAAAGGAAAATTAGAAAATGCTTACCAATCCCAAAGTATAGAAATGATGAGGAAAAAAATACAAGAAGAGGGTATTGCTATTAGAAAATTGAATAAAGAAAATTATATGGAAGACTTAAAGAAAATATATCATGTTTCATTAAAAAGTTTCGGAAGAAATCCGTTATATACACCAATTGACGAAGAATCTTTTTTAAAACAGTATATACCTTATGTTCATTTAGCAGATGAAGATATTATCTTGTTAGCTGAAAAAGATGGAAAAGAAATAGGATTTATATTTTGTATACCAGACTTTGAAGAAGCCAAAAGAGGAGAAAAGATAAATACGATTATTGTGAAAACTGTTGCAGTAATACCGGAATTTCAAAAGTTTGCCATTGGAAATGTATTACTGAGAGATATTGCAAACATTGCCAAGCAAAAGGGATTTGAAAATTGGATATGTGCTTTTATGTATGCCAATAATACTTCACAAAAAATGGCAAAACGAAATCAAACAGAAGTGATAAGAGCGTATGCCTTGTATGGAAAGAAAATATAGATTTTTCCAATTTAAAAATCCAACTGGAAAAAGGGGATGAAATACAAAAGATGAGGAATTTAGCCTATCAACTAATCAAAAATTATGAAAAGATGCCAGACAAAATATGTTTAGTCGAAAAAAATACACAAGTTACTTATGCAGAGCTATATAACCTAGTAGCAAATTTTAAAGATCATTTAAAAAGTAAGGGGATAAAAAAAGGAGATAAAGTGTTAGTATTAGTTCCTATGTCAATTCATTTATATGTAACTTTACTTTCTATTTGGTCACTAGGAGCGATTCCTTGTTTTATGGATGCAGGATTTATTAAAAATGGATTAAGGAAAAATGAATTTGATGATATTAATAGTATTGTTGGAACGACGAAATATATTTTATATAGCCAAGTCAATGAAAATTTGAAAAAATTAAAAATAAAAATAGATGTTAAACAAATTAAAAAAACACCATTTAGTAGAAAGTTAACAGTAGAAGAAGTTGAAAAAGATTTTCCAGCTATTTTGACATATACGAGTGGAACAACAGGTATTCCTAAGATTGCAGAGAGAACACATAAATTTTTAGAAAATCAAGGAAATATCTTAAAACAAATTTCAGATTATGAAGAAAAAGATAGGGAACTTTCCACTATTCCTATATTTACTTTATCCAATATTTATGTAGGAATCACAACCGTTATAGCAAATGGAAATTTTACCAATTTAGGAAAATCGAATCCTAGAAAGTTAGTGAAACAAATAAAAGATAAAAAGATTAATAGAATCATGGCTTCACCTGGACTATTACAAGTCATTGTAGATGATTGTATCAAGAAAAATATAAAATTAGAAGGTGTGAAAAAGATTTATACAGGTGGAGGAGCTGTATTTTTAGATTTGATTAAAAAATTACAACAGGTTTTTGAAAATGCAACCATTCATACAATATATGGCTCAACAGAAGCAGAACCAATTGCTATATTACATATAAAAGATATGACAAAGCAAGATATAAAAGACACGGAAAATGGAAAAGGCATTTTAGCAGGAGAGATTGTTGGTGTAGAGAAATGTAAAATCATAAAACCGCATAAAGAACCCATTGGAACTATCACAAAAGATGAATTTTTGAATATGCAAACAAAAGAAGTAGGAGAAATTGTTGTAACAGGAACCAATGTATTAAAAGGATATGTGGGTGGTATTGGAGATAAGGAGAACAAATTTAAAGTAGAAGATACCATATATCACAGAACAGGAGATATGGGATTAATTGATGAAAAAGGCAGATTATGGTTAAGAGGAAGAATGAAAGAGCCATATTTCAATATTGAATCAGCTTTACATGCAAAATTTGCAATTGGGAAGACAGCAGTCTTTGAAAATGATTCAAAATTAGTTTTGGTATTGGAAAATCATGAAAAAACATCAATAGAAGAAATAAAAAAAGCCATTCCATTTGAAAAGATTGATGAAATTAAATATGTTTCGAAAATACCAGTCGATAAAAGACATAGTACAAAGGTAGATTATAATGAATTAAGAAAAATATTACATATATAAAGGGAGGGAAAAGATGAATCAAATAAAAAAATGGTATACATATCAAAAAGAAAGATTTCCAGTACTTGTATATGGGATATATGTGTTTTGTATTGTATTTGCTACTTTTTGTTATAGTTACTATTACTATAGTGCAGGTATTTTAACATCACCAACACCTACGTCTCTATACTTGGAAAGTACAGGAATACAATATATAAAACTAATACCCATGTTTTTAGTAGCTTTTTTACAGTTTTTAATGGTAAGGATATTAGATGAATTTAAAGATTATGAAGAGGATTGTAAATATAGACCATATAGACCTGTACCAAGAGGATTAGTTAAATTAAGTGAATTAAAAGTTGTATTAATCATATGTGCGGTTTTACAAGTGATGATTACTATATTTTTTTCTAATTCAATATATAATATTTTATCATTTATCTGCTTAATGGTTGTATGGGCCTATATATTACTCATGAATAAAGATTTCTTCATGAAAAAATTTTTGGACAAGCACTTATTAATTAATGTTGCTTTAGATGAAATGGTATTACCTTTATTGATTATATATCTAAGTACCTTTATTTGTCCTACAGGTTCTTGGTTAGCAGTAATGGCATATATCATATCTTGGATAGTAGAAGTTGCTAGAAAAATAAGATGTAAAGAAGATGAAGAAGAGGGCGTAAAAACTTATACAGCTATTTTAGGTATTGGTAAAGCAACGCTACTAATATTTGTATTGGAAACTTTGTTAATAGTTGTACAAGGTATAATCCTAGGACAAAAAAATTATATCTGGATACTTGCTTTATACATATTAGCTAATATTCCCAATATGTTATTTGCAAAAAAGAAAACAAGAAAGATGGCAAAATTAGCAGAATTTTCAGCAAATATTTATATAGCCATTGTATATTGTAGTTTAGTAATATTAATTTTATAGGAGAACAGATGATGAAATATGTATTAGAACAAAATAGTAAACAATATGAATTTATGGGAGGAAAAGCAACTGCTTTGACAAAAATGGGACAAGTAATTGATAATATTCCAAAGTGGTTTGTTGTATCTTATGAAGGCTTTGATAAAAAAGAAAAAAACATAAAAGAACAAGCGAAAAAAGAAGTGGAAGAAGCTTTAAAGATGTTTCCAGATGATACTCACTTTGCGATTCGTTCATCAGCAGGAAATGAGGATTCAAAAGAAACATCATTTGCAGGACAATTTGATACCTTTTTATATATTCCTAAAGAAGAGGTTATCGAAAAAATAAAAGAAGTATATTTATCTGCTTTTTCAGAAAGAATTGAAACATATCGAAAAGAAAATCATATAGAAGAGGTAATGGTGCCATCTGTTATTGTACAAAAAATGGTGAAATCAGAAAAAGCAGGTGTGGCATTTGGAGCAAATCCAATAACTTCTAATATAAAAGAGATTGTCATTAATGCTGTATATGGATTAGGAAGTAGTTTAGTAGATGGTATTGCAACAGCAGATACCTATACCATTTTAAATGATAAAATTACCAAAACAATAGCAAAAAAAGATTATTGTCATATTTATGTAGACGGTGACATTAAGCAAGAAATGGTAGAGAAAAAAGAAAAGAATAAAGCAGTTTTAACAGATAGTCAGATATTAGAAGTTAAAGAGTTAGTAGAAAAAGCAAATACATTTTTTGGAAGATTTCAAGATATAGAATGGGCTTATGAAGAGGGAAAACTATATCTACTACAATCTAGACCAATTACAACATTAGGAACAGTAAAAAATAAAGAAGAAAAGCTAAATGTATTTGACAATAGTAATATTGTAGAAAGCTATGGAGGAATTACTACACCACTAACCTTTTCTTTTATTAGAACTGTTTATGAAAATGTATATTTAGAATTGTGTAAAATATTTCATGTAAAAGCAGAAAAAATAGAAATGAATGCACAGATGTTTAAAAACATGTTAGCTTTAATTGATGGTCGTGTGTATTATAATCTATATGGTTGGTATGGATTACTTTCTATGTTTCCTGGATTAGGGAAAAACAAGAAATTCATGGAGCAAATGATGGGTGTAAAAGAATCTTTACCAGATGACCTATTTCCAATACCACAGGTTACATTTTCTGATAAAATTGGATTGATTTCAACAGGATATGGATTATTAAAAGGATTTATGAAAATAAGAAAAATGACAGATAAATTCTATGTAAGATTAAATGAAGCATTAGAAGATAAAGATATCCAGCATATGGACTTATATGAATTACATGATTATTACTATGAATTAGAAGGAAAATTGTTACACAAATGGGATGCACCATTAGTTAATGACTTTTTAGCAATGATCTTTTATGGACAATTAAAACAAGAATGTGAAAAATTATTTAAAGAAGAGGGAAACTTGATACATAATGATTTATTATGTGATGAAGGGAATATCATTAGTGCAGAGCCAGCAAAAAGAATTCGAGAAATGGCAGAGATTGCAAAAGATGATGAAAAACTTTTAAAACTATTAGAAAGTGAGGATATGTTATATATCCAAAAAGAACTTCCTAAATATCCAGAATTTTATAAAAAAATACAAGCATATTTAGATAAATTTTCAGATAGATGTTTGCAAGAGTTAAAATTAGAAACATTAACATTAAAAGACAATCCTATTAGCTTATACCATTCAATATTAACATTTGCAAGAAGAATGCAAAAAACAAAAGTAAATGCATTAGATTCTGTAGAAGCTAGAAAACAGGCAGAAAGAAAAGTAAAGCAAGCTTTAAAATTTAAACCATTAGAAAAAGCAAAATTCAACTTCTTATTAAAACAAGCAAGATATACAGTAAGAAATAGAGAAAACCTTAGATTTGAAAGAACAAGACTTTTCGGAAGAGTAAGAGAAATCTTTTTAAGAATGGGATATATATTAACTTCTTTAAATGTTATAGAAGAAAAAAGAGACATATTTTATTTAGAAGTAGATGAAATTTTATACTATATTGATGGTAAATCAACGACCAACAATTTAAAAGATCTAATTGCGATACGAAAGAAAGAATATGAAACATATAAAGAAATTAACCCAGATGAAAGATTTTATACTTATGGAGCTGTAAATGTAGGAAATAACTTTAAAAAAGAAATAGAAATTCATACAAACAAAACAAATAGAAATGAGAAAAATAGGGACGAGGTACATGGAAATAATAAGAATGATGAACATAAAAATCAAGAAGATAAAAACCAAGTACCTGCGAACAAATCAGAAGAAGAAAAAAAATTAAAAGGAATCGGTGCATCACCTGGAAAGGTTAGTGGACGAGTAAGAGTGATAGATAATCCGGCAAATGCAAAATTAGAACAAGGAGAAATTTTAGTTGCTGAATATACAGACCCAGGTTGGATTATGCTATTTCCTTCTGCAAGTGGAATTTTAGTAGAAAGAGGAAGTTTATTATCCCATTCAGCGATTGTTTCTAGAGAACTTGGTATACCTGCAGTAGTTGGAATTACAGGATTGCTGGACAATTTAAAAACTGGCGATATGGTTGAATTAGATGGAACAACAGGTATTGTGAGAAAAATATCAAATTAGGGATGTTTCTGTTTGGAACATTTTCAAAATAAAAATTAATAGGGACATACCAAAAAGCAAAAATGTTTCATTTGGTGTGTCCTTATGCTTTACGGTTCTTCAATCAAATCTTGCCAATACTTTTTAGGCATAAATTGCATTTGACATCTAGCATTTTTTCTTTCTTGTATGGCAATAGTTTTGAAAAACAATTTCCAAAGTTCTTGATATTTTTGTTCTTCTTCAGTAATATCAGGAATTATTAAATTAGTACTATCAATAATTTTGTATTCTTGTGTATTGTATAAAAAACAAATATTTCTATTTTTATCATGTATGATAAAGTTTTGTGTAGGTAGCCTTCTAATAAAGTGATGTCCTAAAGGTTCTATAATATTATTATCAGGATGAATAGAAGCATAATATAGATTTTCTCCAATTTCCATAAAGCGAAGAAGACCTTTTAACTTATGACATTCTGATAAAGCCCTTTTTCTCATATTGATAACAGAAAAGACATAAGAAATTGTGAGCATGGTGTTGATTTTAGGACCAATGTCAAACCCATCACATAAATATTTTAGAATTTTGATTTCTTTTTCTTTTCCATCTGATAAAAAGGCATAAAAACTATTATATAAAGCTTCATAGCAAATATTTTTATTGATTCCTTCAAAAACACGTTTTGCTTTTTCGTAATTGGTATCTATATATTGTGTTTTATCTAAAAAATTTTGTGTATATTCCTCCTCTGAAACAATTTTTTGTGGTAATGTTTTATGAGAATAGCTCTCAAATACAATAGTTAATAATCCATCAAATGTACCATCATATAAATAGGTTTTATTTATAAGCTTCCAGTTAGACATTTTATTTTATCCTCCTTTGTAGGTAACAATGTATCAAACATAGATAATTGTTCATATTTCTTTTGTGGTATGGTATTTCTTTCTGAATACAATAAATTGGTTTCAATAAAATTTTTATTAAATTTATTGACTTCATAAAAATATTTTCCTTTACAAGTTATAAAATATTGTGCTCTTTTTAGGACAACTCCCAATTTTTTTAGACTTTCAAAGTCCAGTAAGAATTCTCTTCTAGCAGTAATAATTTTCTTGGCGCTAATGACACCAATTCCAGGAATTCTAAGTAAAGTGTGATAATTGGCAGTATTGATTTCTATTGGAAATTTATCTAAATTTCTTAAAGCCCAATCACATTTTGGGTCTAATAAAGTATTAAAATTTGGATGTTCTTCATTTAATAATTCATCTGCTTGAAATCCATAAAAGCGAAGTAACCAATCTGCTTGATAAAGTCTATTTTCCCTCAAAAGAGGAGGCTTTTCCAAAGTAGGTAAGTTTTTATCATTATTAATAGAAACATAAGCAGAATAATAAACACGTTTTAACTTTAAAGATTTATACATTCCTTCAGAAAGTTTTAATATTTTTAAATCTGTTTCAGATGTAGCACCAACCATTAATTGTGTAGTTTGACCTGCTGGAACAAATTTCTTTTTATATTTGGATTTATCCATTTTATTTAATTTTAATGTATTGGAAATATAAGTCATTGGCTTTAAAATTCCGTCTTTTTCTTTTTGAGGTGCCAATAATTTTAAACTATCATTTGAAGGAAGTTCTATATTAATACTCATTCTATCTACTAAAATACCTAATTTATCAATTAATTCTTGACTACAACCGGGAATCGTTTTGCAGTGAATATATCCATTAAAATGATATTCATTTCTTAAAATAGATGCTGTTTCAACTAATTTTTCCATTGTATAATCAGGAGATTTAATAACTGCAGAACTTAAAAATAAACCTTCAATGTAATTTCGTTTATAAAAATGAATGGTTAAATCTGCAACTTCGCGAGGGGTAAAGGTAGCTCTAGGAACAGAATTGGAACAACGGTTAATACAATATTTACAATCATACATACAGGCATTTGTAAATAAAATTTTTAAAAGAGAAATGCATCTACCATCTGCACCCCAACTGTGGCAAATGCCAGAAACATGACCATTTCCAATTCCATTATCTGTGTTTTTTCTGCTACTACCACTAGAACTGCAAGAAGCATCATATTTAGCAGAATCTGCAAGTATTTTCAATTTATCAAAAATGTCCATAGCACACCTCCAAATATATGTTCGATTATATCATTCGAAAAATGAAAATGCAATAGTTTTTAAAAACAAATTTTCGTATTTTTTAGCACTTATAAACTTTACATAATTTTTAAGATATGATATAATAGTATTACTGTTTATGCAGAATAAATAGAGAATTTATTTCTCAAAGAGAATATACTAGAATATAGTATATAAACAAAAGAGAAAATCTTCTATAAAAATGCATTAAACAAAAGAAAAAGAATTAGGAGGAAAGAAAAAATGAAAGAAACAAAAGAAACACGGATTGGAAGAGTAGAAAACAATGATGCCTTTATTATAGGTACCATTGAACAAAGCTTTGTAACTGGAGAAATAGCTGGGGAAACATTCTATGCCACTAGAGTCTTAACAGAAAGGACAAGTGGTTATGAGGACAAAATTAATGTGCTTATCCCGGAAAAAATCTTAAGTTCAAATATAACTGTAGGCAAAAAAATAAAAATAAAAGGAGAATTTCAATCAGAAAATATAAAAGATGATGATGGAAACTCACACCTTTTATTGTATTTTTTTGTAAAAGAGGTTGAAATTGCAAAGAAATTTGCAGTGGACAAAAACAATATATGTTTAAACGCATATATATGTAAACCTACAGTTTATCGAAAAACGCCATTGGGAAGAGAGATAACAGATATGATGGTAGCTGTACATCGGCCTGATGGTGAAAGTGATTATATTCCGTGTATCGCATGGAATATAACTGCAAGGCGATTATCCGGATTAAAACCTGGTGGTCGCATCAGAATTGTCGGGAGAATGCAAAGTAGAGAATACTTTAAAACACTCCCGAATGGAGACAAAGAAAAAAGGGTAGCCTATGAAGTCTCCATCAAAAGAGCATTTTTAGAAGAAATGTAAGCAAAAGAAAAATCTTCTATTATCAAAACGCATTAAAACAAAAAACAAAAAACAGGAGGAAAAGCAAATGATGAAGAAAAAAAGACCATCACGGAGGGGAATGGCGAAAAACAATCAAGTAGTTATCGTAGGAAGGATTAAAGAAGAATTTTCCTTTGATCACAAATGGAAAGGAGAAGAGTTCTATGTAACAACGGTCGCCGTAAGGCGCGATAAAGACAGTGTGGACACAATTCCACTCATGATAACGAAAAAAATGAAAGATGAAAAATTTTCTGGCAAAGAATATGTCAGAAAAAAGGTCGAAATAATAGGCCAATTCCGGTCTTACAACAAATGGGGAAACGATAGAAAATCCCATTTGAAATTATTCTGCTTTGTCGAAAAAATTGACTTTGTCAATCTCGACGTAGATGATAAAAATGAAATTTTTTTGAGAGGATTTATCTGTAAAAAACCAGTGTATCGAATAACTCCAAAATCAAAAAGTCCGATATCAGACCTTCTGATTGCAGTTAATCGAAAGCTGGGAAAATCAGATTATCTCCCATGCATTGCATGGGATGAAAATGCTGTAAGTGCAGGCATAATGGACGTCGGAGACTGCATAGAAATAACAGGCAGAATCCAGAGTAGAATGTATCCGAAAGATGGTGAATGGAAAGTGGCTTATGAGATTTCCATCATCAGAATGAAGAAAATAGAAGAATAAGCTTGAGTGCAGAGAGACCGCAGGGTCTCTCTGTTAACATTTTAAGGAATTAAACCACAAATCTATAAAAATTTGTAAATGCATATTGAAAAAATTGAAAGGAAACTATATAATACTAAGCGATACATAATACAAAAGGAAATTAGAAAAGGAAGGTACAAAAAATGATACAAATAGAAAACAAATATGGAAACAATTATGGAAATATATATGGAGAAATAAAAACATCGATTCCAAAAATAAAAGTTATTGGAATTGGTGGAGGTGGCAATAATGCCGTAAGACAAATGGTAGAAGATCAAGTAAAAGATGTTGAGTTTTATTTTATTAATACAGAACTTGCCATGTTAAATAAAACAAAAATGGAAAATGTATTACAAATTGGAAAAGAAACGACAAAAGGATTAGGAGCAGGAGCAAACCCGGATATGGGTGAAAAGGCAGCAATCGAAAGCAAAGAAGATATCAAGAAATTATTAGAAGGAACACAATTATTATTCTTAACAGCAGGAATGGGAGGAGGAACTGGAACAGGAGCAATTCCAGTAGTTGCAGAAATTGCACAAGAAATGGGCATTCAAACAATTGCTATTGTCACAAAACCATTTCTTTTTGAAGGAAGATTGAGATCAAGTAGAGCAGATGTTGGAATTGAAAAATTAAAACAACATGTTAATAGTTTAATATTAATTTCAAATGATAAATTATTGAAATTGGCAGGAAGTCAAAAAATGAGTGTCATTAATGCATTTAAAATGGCAGATAATGTATTAGAACAAGGAATCAAAAGTATTACAGATTTAATTACATCAGTGGGAGATATTAATGTTGATTTTGCGGATATTACGACAATGCTAACATATAAAGGAATGGCATATATGGGAATTGGAGAAGCCAAAGGAGAAGGTAGAATGATAGATGCCGTTAACCAAGCTATTGATAATGCACTTACAGAAAACAAGATTGATAATGCAAAAGGTGTAATTTTTAATGTTAGAGGAAATTCAGAATTGGCATTAAGTGAAATAAATGATGGTATTGGTAAAATTAATGACTTAATTAGTGAAGATGCCAATGTTGTATTTGGAACGATTACAGACGAATCTTTAGGAGACAAAGTTGTCGTTACTGTTATTGCAACTGGTGTAGAATAGAATGTATAATCTATAACATAATTCAATAATTACTAATTTAAAAACAGGATAGCCCCCTTCTAGGGCTATCCTATTGAGGTTTTTAGAGAATATTCTTAATAAAACTCTTTCAATTTTCTATAAACTCCTTTTCTATCAAATACAATCATAAAAATCAAATAAAATAAGACAAACAAAGCAATTTGAATAATTGTACTTAAGTTGAAATTTGAAAAAGTGATAGGGAATAGTTTAATTAGTATATAAGATACTAGACAAGCTAGAATAGGTCTTACAATAAATTTTTTTAAATTCACAGAATAATTGATTTTTTTCTTTAATTGAATACTACTAATGGTAAAATTTAAAAGTTCACTCACGAAAATACTCAAAATATATCCATACATACCCATAATCGGAACAATAAAAAAGATAATCGAAATCGTAACTAATAAATCAATAATGTTACAAACCATGACACTTACTTGTTCATTAATACCTTTTAACATATTATCAATAATATTATCGATATACATAAAAAAGACAAGAGGCGCTAATATTTTTATCCATTTTCCTGCTTCTATGGATTGATAAACCATAAGACTAATTTCATTGGCAAATATAATAAAAACACCTGTCACACAAATAGAAAAAATAAAGGTAACTTTAAAAATTGTATCACAAACGGTTTTTAGTCTGTTATAATTTCCACCAGCAAGCAATCGCGAAAATTCTGGAACCAATAATCCACTAAAAGAACCAATAAGAACATTTGCAAACATAATTACAGGCATAACCATTCCGACTAATTAAACCATAGTTAGAAACAGCTAAAGAATAAGAAATACCAGATAATTCTAGTCGAATGGGAATTAGAAATTGTTTTAAAGAAGAGAGCCCAGAACGGATGCAAGAAGTTATACTAATTGGAAAAGCAATGGTAAAAATTTTTTTCTTCATTTGTACTGGTAAACTTCTTTTTGATATGTATTTTTTTCGATCAATCAAATAAAAGATGATGTTTAAAGTAAAAGAGAACACTTCAGAAATGACATCAGCTAGGATAAGAAAAATACATATGGATTCTACATCTTTTGAGGAATT
This sequence comes from uncultured Clostridia bacterium, assembly GCA_944387445.1. Lineage (GTDB taxonomy): Bacteria > Bacillota > Clostridia > TANB77 > CAG-508 > CAG-269. The sequence goes on from CALXEX010000004.1 coordinate 43,993, forward strand.
AAAATATAGTAAACAAATAGTAGTGATAATTTTTATACTAGTTTCTAAAATTTGTGAAATTGCACTTTTATATGGTTTTTCAACAGAAGAAAAATATCCTCCAATCACAGAAGAAACTGAAATGAGGGGTAAGCCAAGTGAAATTAGATAAAGTGGAATTTCAGAAACCATGTCTTTTAGCCAAATATCAGAAATGATAGGTGCAAATAGAGCAACAAGAAGAGAAGAAAGAATACCTAATAATATGGCAAATAGGATGGAGGTTTTTACAGCCTTTATGCCATTGATATAATTTCCTTTTGCAAATTCTTCAGAAACGATACAAGTACAAGCAATGCCAATACCAGAAGTAGCAACTGTGATTGCAAAATTATATACAGACATAATTAAACTAAAGATACCAATTGCTTCAGAACCAACTTTATTAGCTACATATATATTAAAAATTAATCCAATACCGCGCATGCTAAGTGCAGTTATAGTTAAAATAATGCCATTAATAAAAAATAATTTTGTTTTTCTCAAACATATCACCTTTTTAATGATATTAAGGAAAAACAAAATTTATGTCCCTTTTGGAATATTGGGACCAGGTCCATTTAGACCCAGGAACCATTTGGACCAATTGAACACTATTGTGTTTTTAAACGCATTAATGTGACATTAACCAAACCGTCTGTAACAGAAGATAAAATCTTTATATCATTTCCTGTATCATTTCGAAATTTAAAATCATAACTACCATAAGCAATAGCAGCGTCTTTACCATCTGGAACATATGGAACATGATTGCTATGTGGATGTCTTTCAATGACAGTTAAATTAGAAACAGCTAATACAGCATTATATAAAGTACTACTAACTTGACAATTACCACCACCATAACCTTTTTTCTTATTCCCATCATGGTCATAAATATCTGCTTCTAGATAGCCTTTACTACTTGTAGCAGGACCAATCGTATTACAAAAAGAAAAGGTTTCACCATTTTTTACAATGGTTCCATTTAAGGCAGATGTTGTAATTTCCATATTTTTTGTTCTATTGGTATCAGAAGAATAAATTTTTGTGGAAAAAGCAGAAAGTTGTTCTTCTATTGTTTTTGATTGATTATCTGTATTTGAAGTATTCTCAGAAGTTGTATTTGTGGTTTCATTAGTATTAGATGCATTCTCGAATGTTTCTTCTTTAGATGTATTCTTATCATTAGCCGTATTACTTTCGGCTGAAGTTCTATTGGCTTCATAATTTGATTGATTATCATTTGTACTAGTATTTTGTACATAAAAATAGATACCAATTCCAATTAGTATAAGTAGTCCAACAATGATAAAGATTCCTAGTTTTTTATTCATTCAAATCACCAATTTTATTGTAACCAAAACTTTAAAAATTATTGACAATTCACGAAAAAATATATATAATTATATATGGATATTAAAGAAAGGAAGAAAAACATATGCTTGCTAAATATTGGAAAAAAATTGGAATGGTTATTTTAATAGTAGCTTGTGTGTTTAATATCATGAATAAATTGGTGCATAAACTTTCACTAAACAGTGAAATGTTGTCTTCTGCACAATATATATATGACCAACAACAAAATGAAACAAATAATAATGAAAATAACACAAATTAGGTCTTGAAAAATAAAAAAAAATATGTTATGATTAAAAACAGTCGTATTATTTCAATTTAAGAAAGAGGTGAACAATCAATGAAAGAAGGAATACATCCAAATTATAACCAAACAACAATCACATGTGCATGTGGTAATGTTATAGAAGTTGGTTCAACAAAAAAAGATATTAAAGTGGATATATGCTCTAAATGTCATCCATTCTGGACAGGAAACCTAAGACAAGAAACAGCTGGTGGTAGAGCAGATAGATTTAAGAAAAAATATGGACTTGCATAAGAAAAAATAAAAGTAGAGAAGATTCTACTTTTTATTTTTTTGGAAGTAATAACAATCCATAGGTTTTATCTATGGATTGTTATTTTATATTCAATTATTGATATAATTTTGCTATTTCTTTAGAAGTTAGCATATCATAAACTTTTAATCTTGTCATTTTACCAGATAATGGAGAGTGAAGAGAACCTTTAGGTGTTAAATATACTAAATAATTGTAAGAAGATAAGAATAATTCTACATTTCCATTATCATTGGTATCATATCCATATCCAAATTCAATAAATTGATTATCTTGGTTTAAAGTTAATAATGTAACATAAGGTCTAAATTTATTATTTCTATCGGTAATTTCATAAGTTACGAGGAATATTTCATTAAACAAAACACCTTCTAATTCAAAACTTTTAATATATTTAATATCTAATAGATTTAAAACTCTTGCTTCATCAGAAAGATACGTATATTCTGGTAAATCTCTTATAGGTCGTAAATCTTTTGTAATTAAAAAATAAGGATTTACAGTATTTCCAGATAAAGCATCAACAAAAGATTTCATGTCTAGCATGCCCCACAAAGATAATAAATGTTTATCTATTTTGTCTTTGATATCTTTTTCTAGTAGATCATTTGTGTTCAATAATTGCAAATCTTCTAAAGAAATATTTTTATTTTCATATTTAGCTTGCTTATAAATTGTTTCTACGTTAGAAACACCTTTTCTTTTTGAAAAATTTGTTCTTAATAAAGAGTCAAAATCTCTCATACTTCTAAAATCCTCCTTGGTACATTTTTTATATATTATATCATTAAAACCAAAATTAAAAAAGATTTTACTGGCAATTTTCTTGCAAAAATCCCCAAAATATAATAAAATATGCAGATGATGGAGGTATGAATGTGGATACAGTAAAAGAAGTAAAAAAACAAGAAGAATATATAGAAAAAGTTAAAGAATTGAATAAAGGAAAAATATTAAAATATCATATTTTAACAATGGGATGTCAACTAAATGAAAATGATTCAGAAAAACTTTGTGGTATGTTAGAAAAAATGGGATATATAAGAACAGATGAATTTCAAGATGCTGATTTAAACCTATTTAATACTTGTTGCGTAAGAGAGAATGCAGAAGATAAGCTATTTGGAAAATTAGGAGAATTAAAACGTGTAAAAGAGGAAAAAGGAACCATTATTGCGATTGGTGGTTGTATGATGCAAGAAAAGCATATAACTGATAAAATCAAAGAAAGCTATCCTTTTGTTGATATCTTATTTGGAACACATACATTATATCGTTTTCCAGAAGATTTATACAAAGCATTAATAGAAAAGAAAAAACAAGAAGATATTTTAGATATTGATGGAGAAATTTATGAGGGGTTGCCAATAAAAAGAGATAGCAGTATCAAAGCATCTGTTACCATCATGAATGGTTGCAACAATTTTTGCACCTATTGTATTGTGCCTTATGTAAGAGGAAGAGAAAGAAGTAGAGAACCAAAAGAAATTATTAAAGAAGTAGAAGAATTAGCAAAACAAGGATATAAAGAAATTACTTTATTAGGGCAAAATGTTAATTCATATTTACGCGTGGAAAAAGAAAAAGGAAAACCATTTGAGGAATATGAAGGAATTCATTCTTTTGCAACCTTATTAAAAGCAATCAATGAAATAGATGGAATAGAAAGAATTCGATTTGTTTCACCACATCCTAAAGATTTTACAGATGATGTGATTGAAGCAATTGCTAGTTGTGATAAAGTATGTAAATTAATACATTTACCATTACAATCAGGAAATACAAAAGTATTAAAAGAAATGAATCGTAAATATACCAAAGAACAATATTTAAATTTAGTAGAGAAAATGAAAGCTAAAATACCAAATTTAACATTATCAACAGATATTATTGTAGGATTTCCAGGAGAGACAGAAGAAGAATTTGAAGATACTTTAGATGTGGTAAGAAAAGTAAGGTTTGAACAAGTATATATGTTTATTTATTCAAGAAGAGTGGGAACACCAGGAGATAAAATGGAAAATCAAATTCCAGAAGAAGTAAAACATAAACGTTTTGATAGATTAAAAGCTTTAGTAGAAAGCCAAATCGAAGAAAATAATCAAAAATATGTAGGAACCATTCAAAAAGTACTAGTTGAAGGAATAAGTAAAAATAATGAAAAGATGCTAACTGGAAGAACCGATAGCAACAAAGTCGTTATATTTGAAGGAGATAAGAGCTTGATTAACCAAATGATAGATTTAAAAATCGTATCAGAACATATGTGGTATTTAAAAGGAGAATGAAAGGAAAATATCAAGAATGAGGAAACCAAGACACATTAATGAAAAATTAGATTTAGGTGTAGATCCAGAATATGATGATGCAGTTGGAGAGCTAACACGTAATTTTTCACTGGAATTAGGGAAAAAAATAGGAAATCTATTTATGGAATTACATTTACAAGATCAGAATATGAATGTAGACACTTATATGAAGTCCATGAGAGATATATTTATTCTTTTAAACAAGAGGAATAAAGGGATTTCACCTAAAAATGATGCTTTTATTAGTGAACAAGATATATTGGAACTTGTGAGAAGATATCCTAGAATTTTAAGTCAGTCTGTCCTACAAAAAGTAAAGCCAAATTTAGACATTTTAGATAACTTAAGTTGTATGGACATCCAAAAAGTAAATCAATTAATAAAACAATCAAAAGGATATATTTTTAGTATAGGAGAAAGAAAGTTAAAGGAAACTTGCATATTTCTAGATAACATATTTGTTCTAGATGAATTAGGAAGAAAAAGAAATGCTGTAGAATATATGTTAAGTGACTTAGGAGAAAAAAATCTACAAGTAAGTACAAAAAAGATATATGCAAGATTGATGCATATTTGCACAATAAATCAGACAAATGTGATTTTGAAAAAGTTATTTGATTTTTGTTATAAACGAAATGAAGAAGAATATAAAGAAAAATATCATATGAGTCAAGAACAATTAGAAAATCAATATGTATTACCAGATGCAGAGAATATAGAAACTTATAAAAAAAGTATTGAAGAAAGTATAAGTAAAATCATTCATCCAGAACATGGAGAAACAACAGACGAATTAAGATTGAAGTAAAGGAGAAAAAAATAAATGTCAGAAAATAAAGAAAAAGAATTTTCACCTATGATGCAGAGATATCTTGAAACCAAAGAACAATACAAAGATTGTATCCTATTTTATAGATTAGGTGACTTTTATGAAATGTTTTTTGATGATGCGATTACTGCAGCAAGGGAATTAGAAATTACACTAACAGGAAAGGATTGCGGACAAGAAGAAAGAGCGCCAATGGCAGGAGTACCACATCATGCAGCAGAAATGTATATTTCAAAATTAATTGCTAAAGGATACAAAGTCGCAATCTGTGAACAATTGGAAGACCCCAAAACAGCAAAAGGCATTGTAAAAAGAGGTGTTATTAGAGTTGTTACACCAGGTACTATAGTAGAGAGCAATATGCTTGAAGAAAGAAAAAATAACTATATCATGTCCATTTTTAAATCTGGAATTTATTTTGGTATTAGTGTATGTGACATATCTACAGGAGAATGTTATTCAGCAGAAATTAAAGACAATAACAATTTTCCACAATTGTTAGATGAGATTGCAAGATATACACCATCAGAATTAGTGATTAATTCCAATTTAGCAGATTGTACAGAAGAAATGAGCAAAATTAGAGAACGTTTTAGTACATATATTACAAGATTTCAAGATAAATTTTTTGATAATAAACCAGATATCATTAAATTACGATTTAATTTAGTGGATACGAACCAAAGACCGATTGAAAATATAGAAGAAAGAAGTTTTGCAGTTGCCAGTATTAATGCATTAATCGAATATATAGAGCAAACACAAATGACGAGTTTAGACCATATTAATAAAATTACGATTTATCAAATATCAAAATATATGTCATTAGATATAAATGCAAGAAGAAATTTAGAAATTACAGAAAAGATGAGAGACAAATCTAAAAAAGGAACTTTATTATGGGTATTAGATAAAACCTCAACTTCTATGGGAGGAAGACATTTAAGAAGATGGCTAAATGATCCATTAATTGATACTTTAGAAATAAATAGAAGACTAGAAGCTGTAAAAGAGTTAAAAGATAATGTAATGCTTAGAGGAGATGTTATTGACAATTTAAAAAAGGTATATGATATTGAAAGATTAGCTGGAAAAATGGCATATGGAAATGCTAATGCAAGAGATATGATTACATTAAAAAATTCTCTAGCAAGATTACCAGAAGTCAGAAAAGTACTAGAAAATTGTGCATCTCCAATGTTAAAAGACATCTATGATAACTTAGATGAATTACAAGATATTTATGAATTGATCGAAAAGTCCATTGTAGATGATCCACCAATGACTGTAAAAGATGGTGGAATCATTAAAATGGGATATAATGAAGAAGTGGACAAACTTAAAACTGCAACAACAGAAGGAAAGAATTGGATTATTCAATTAGAAGCTGATGAAAAAGAAAAAACAGGAATTAAAAATTTAAAAGTAGGATTTAATAAAGTATTTGGGTATTTTATAGAAGTTACCAAATCAAACTTGGATCAAGTTCCTGAAAGATATATTAGAAAACAAACTTTAACCAATGCAGAAAGATATATTACAGAGGAGTTGAAAAATTTAGAAAATCAAATTTTAGGTGCAGAAGAAAAAGTGGTTAGCCTAGAATACGACCTATTTACAAAAATAAGAGAAGAAATAGCAAAAAATATTGTTAGATTACAAAAAACAGCAACAATGGTATCTACTTTAGATGTATTAGCATCATTTGCACAAGTTGCAGAAGATATGAATTATTGCATGCCACAAGTAGACAATTCAGGTATTATTGATATCAAGGGAGGAAGACATCCTGTTATCGAAAAAATGTTAGGTGCTGGAGAATTTGTAGAAAATGATACCTATCTAGATAAAGATGAAAGCAGATTATCTATTATAACAGGACCTAATATGGCAGGTAAATCAACCTATATGAGACAAGTTGCCTTAATTACCTTAATGGCACAAGTGGGAAGTTTTGTACCAGCAGAAGAAGCTAAAATTGGTGTAGTTGATAAAATCTTTACAAGGGTTGGTGCATCTGATGATTTAAGTATGGGACAAAGTACCTTTATGGTAGAAATGATGGAAGTAGCAACCATTTTGAAAGAAGCAACACCAAATAGTTTAGTGATTTTAGATGAAATTGGAAGAGGAACTTCTACCTATGATGGATTATCTATTGCTTGGGCAGTCGCAGAATATATAGCAAATAAAGAAAAATGTGGAGCAAAAACCTTATTTGCAACACACTACCATGAATTAACAGAGCTAGAGGAGAAAATTGAAGGTGTTAAAAATTATTCTATTGCCGTTAAAGAAAAAGGAGAAGATATTATCTTTTTAAGAAAGATTGTGAGAGGCGGAACAGATGAAAGTTATGGTATTCATGTAGCAAGATTAGCAGGTGTTCCAAAACTAGTTACAGAAGAGGCAAACAAAATCTTAAAATCTTTGGAAAGAAAAAATATTTTAACCGGTAAAAAAGAAGAAAAGAAAGATAAAAAACAAGTAGAAGGACAATTTGATATGTACAATTTTAAGCTTGCAGAAATTGCCCATGAAATTGATAAGATTAATCTAAATGAGTTAACACCAATTGATGCCTTAAATACATTGGTAAAGATAAAGGAAAAGATGAAATAATAGTAAAAATACCCATAAAACAGCTTAATCTTTACAATGAAAGGATTAAGCTGTCCTTTTTATTATATAGAAAAATTAACTTTTATCCTGACCATATATAAGATTTTTCCGTATACAACAAGGTCAGGCCTCTTAAATTTAATAGAACCATATTGTTATAAAAGCATTTAATTGATATAATAACAATGAAAAAATAAGAAATTAATAGAGAAGATAGAAAGGAGAATAAAGAAGGTTTATATGGATAAAGAAATATTAAAAATAGAGGAATTTATAAAATCATATGTTTTAGAAAATGAAAGAGTACTTGTTTTGGTATCAGGAGGAATTGATTCAGATGTTGTTGCAAGATTATGTTATAGAGCATTAGGAAAAGATAGAATTAAATTATTATTTGTCAAAGAAACAGAGACAGAAGCAAAATTTGTAAAAAATGTTAAAAATTTGGCAGAAGATTTAGAGGTACCACTTACGATTCTTCCATTTGAAGGAAAAAGTATGGAATTTATAAAAATTTTGGAACAAGCAGAAAATGAACCCATCTTTAATTCTAAATTGATATTAGATCCAGCAAAAGCTAAATGTTCTATGAGATCAGCAATTATATCCTCTTATCAAGATAAAGGTTTTATCATTGCAGGTTGTACCAATCTTACGGAATACGAATTAGGATTTTTTATGACATTTGGAGACAATTTAGCACACTTTAAGCCAATAGAACATTTATATAAAACTGAAGTGATACAATTAGCAAAAGAAATTGGAACAAGAAAAGAAGTAATCGAGCAACCAGCTACATCAGGATTTTGGAGAAAACAAGAAGATTTGGAAGATATTGCTTTTTGGATATTTAACCAAGGACCAATTATGAAGGCGAGAAAATTTAGTAAAGAAGAAAAAGAGAAAATTTTTAAAATAAAAGAAGAATTAAGTTGGGAGAAAATTGATAATTGTTTAAAAAATTTAAAAAAGAAAAAGACGATAGATGAAATAGTACAGGAAACAGATTTGTCTGCAAAAATAATTGAAGGGATTATCCAAATCACGAAAAAAGCAAAACAATATAGGAATCGAGACATTATGGTCTCAATGAGAGAAGATAAAAAATAATAATATAGTTAATTTACATCTAGAAAATAGGTTGATGTGTCATATCTATTTGAAAAATGCTTAAATATATGTTAAAATTGAAAATGTAACAAGTAAATACAGACAAGTAGTAAACATGAAAGAAAGGAGAGATAACAAAATTAAAAAATAGGTATAATCTAAAGTATAGTGTAGAAAAGGAGAGTAAAAATGTTTGGAAAAAGAAAAAACGAAGAACAGAAAAAGCGGAAAATCAATTGTAGAAATGAAACCAGAATCATAACTGCTATGAGAATCAAAAAAGAAAGAAAAGAATTCATAACGGTTGAATTTCTTTTGAGAAGCAAAGAGGCTCCAAAAGACGAAAGAGTGTTTACCAAAACATTCGATAAGTGGTCTACAATATACAATAAGTGGTCACACAAAAAAATAGGAGATGAAGTGACCGTACTTATTGACCAAGACGAAATTATGAGGGATATATCCTAAATATATTTAAATAGTTATCTCAAACAGTAGCTTACCCTAATCAATAAAATGGGTAAGCTACTGTTTTTAATATGAATGTACGAAAGGTAAAATAAACATTAAGAGAAAAGAGTTCTACAATAGGGGAAATGTTTGCTAAAAATTCCCATAGGAAAAAGTAAAAAGACATGCTAAGATAGTATTAGAGGTGAAAAATATATATGAGATTACGAAAGAAATATGGAAATACATTATTATTAAAAGAGTTAAAAGCGAGTTACCAATTTTTTATGAAAGAAGTAAACTTAGATTTCAAAAGTGATGGATATGGATTAATAAGAGATAAAGATATGTATGCAGATGAAATTGCAAGTATTGCATCTGTTGGATATGGATTAGCAGGTTTAGTAATTGGCACTAATAGAAATTGGATTTCTTATCCAGAAGCCTATAGAAGAGCGAGCAAAACATTAGATACGTTTTTAAATTATGTAGAAGGAAAGAATGGATTTTACTATCATTTTGTAAATATCCATACAGGAAAAAGAGAATGCAATTGTGAAATATCCATTATTGACACAGCCATTTTTATATGTGGAGCAATATTAGTAGGAGAATATTTCCAAGGAAAAATAAAACAAAAAGCAAAAGAGCTGTATAAAAGAATTAATTGGGAATGGTATCGAAATAAAGAAACTAATTATTTTTATATGGGATATAAACCAGAAACAGGATTTTGGGGACATTGGGATATGTATGCAGAGCAATTAATGTTATATGTCTTAGGTGTGGCTTCTCCAACACATCCTGTTTCAAAAACAATGTATGATGATATGAAAAAAGAAACATGTACATATGAAGGAATAAAAGATATTATTTATACATATTGTGGAACATTATTTACATATCAATTTTCCCATGCATGGATTGATTTTAGAGACAGAAAAGATGAAAATGGTATTGATTGGTTTGAAAATTCCAAAAAAGCAACAATAGCAAATAGAATATATTGTATCAAAAATAAAGATAGATTTAAAACATTTGGTGAAAATTCATGGGGATTAACAGCATGTTTAGGACCTAATGGATATTCTGGAGGATATGGAGCAATGCCAGCATTAGCAGATGTCGATAAACTAAATGATGGAACAGTTAGTCCATGTGGTGCAGTGGGTTCGATTGTGTTTACACCAGAATTAAGCCTAAAGGCATTAGAGAATTATTATAACCATTATCCAAAATTATGGGGAAAATATGGTTTTATTGATGGATATAATTTAGAAAATGGTGAGTGGTATTCAAAAGAAGTCATTGGAATTGATAAAGGGATATCTATGATGATGATAGAAAATTATTTATCACAATTATTATGGAAACAGTTCATGAAAAATGAATATGTACAAAAAGGATTAGAGATGTTAAATATTTGCAAGGGAAATATACATACAAAAGAAAAAGAGAGTCAATTTATTTAAGTGGAGGTCTTGATGAAACATAAGGAAATACTAGAATTATTAAATGAAATGACAATAGAAGAAAAAATAGGGCAAATGGTACAAATTACAGGAGATGTATTCTTATCAGAGGATACAAATAGCATATTAACAGGACCATTAAAAGATTTACATCTTTCTAAAGAAAAAGTATATCATGTAGGTTCTGTTTTAAATATTGTCGGAGCAGAAAAGGTTAAAAAGGTACAAGATGAATATTTATCAAAGAGTAGATTAAAAATACCTCTTCTATTTATGGATGATATTATTAATGGATATAAAATTGCATTTCCTATTCCAATTGCACAAGGGTGTTCATGGAATCCAAAAGCGATAGAAGAGATGACAGAAATATCTAGCATGGAATCTAGTATAGCAGGTGCTAATGTCAATTTTTCACCAATGGTAGATTTATCAAGAGATGCAAGATGGGGAAGAGTAATGGAATCTATTGGAGGAGAAGATCCTCTTTTGGGAGAAATCTATGCTAGAACAATGGTGAAGGCATATCAAGGGAATAGGCTTTCAAAAATAGGGAAAATGGTATCTTGTGTAAAACATATAGCAGGTTATGGAGCAGTAGAAGCCGGAAGAGATTATAACACAGTAGATATGTCAGAAAGAGAATTTAGACAGTATTATCTACCAGCATATAAGTCAGCAATAGAAGCAGGTGCAGAAATGATTATGACATCATTTAATATATTAAATGGCATTCCATCTACAGTAAACAAATGGCTAATTCAAGAGATAATTAGAAAAGAATTAGGATTTGAAGGTATTATTATTTCAGACTATGGTGCGATTGAAGAAACTATAACACATGGATATTCTGCAAATGAAAAAGAAGCAACAAGAAATGCTATTAATGCAGGTGTTGATATTGATATGATGTCTGGCATATATGCAAATCATTTAAAAGACTTGTGTTTAGAAAATCAAGAAATAGAAAACAAAGTAAATGAAAGTGTTTTAAGAATATTGACATTAAAAAATAAACTAGGATTATTTGAAAATCCATATGGAAACTCAAATGTGGTACAAGAAAAGACATATTTAATGAATCCAACTAATTTAGAAAAAGCAAAAAAATTAACACAAGAAACATTTGTCTTATTAAAAAATAAGAATCATGTATTGCCATTACAAAAAAATAAAAAGATTGCTTTAATTGGACCATATATCGATAATATTGGAATTACTGGGTCATGGTCTATGTTTTCTGATAGAACGAAAAATGGTACCATTTTAGATATATTCAAAGAGAAAATAGGAAAGGATGTATTATATGCAAAAGGGTGTGAAATATTAAGACAAGAGGAAATTAATAAAATATTATCAGCAGATGGATTACCTACTGTACACGTAGAAAATGAAAGTCAAAAAGAGCAAGAGATGATTACTTCAGCGTTACAAATTGCAAAAAAGGCAGATGTTATTCTTTTAGCATTAGGAGAACATTACAAACAAAGTGGGGAAGCTTGTTCACGTTCGAATATTGCTTTACCAGAAAATCAAATACAATTAATCAATGAATTATATACATTGTCAAAGCCAATGGTATTAATTCTATTTAATGGAAGACCGATTGAGTTAAATACGGTAGAAGAAAAAGTAAATGCAATTCTAGAAGTATGGTTTCCAGGAACAACGGGAGCAAAAGCAATCGTAGAAATACTATTCGGAGAAGAAAATCCATCAGGCAAATTAACCATGAGTTTTCCTCAAAATGTGGGACAATGTCCAGTATATTATAACCATTACAATACTGGTAGACCACACCATAGCAATCTTCGTTATGTATCCAGATACCAAGATATTCCAACAGAAAGTTTTTATCCATTCGGATATGGTTTGTCATATTGTAATTTTAAATATACAGATATGCATCTTAATAAACACAAAATGAAGAAAAATGAGACTATTACAGTAACGGTAAAAATAGAAAATCAAAGTAATTATGCAGGTTATGAAGTGATACAGTTATATATACAAGATTTATATGGAAGTGTGGTTAGACCAGTAAAAGAATTAAAGGCATTTAAAAAAGCATATTTTCAGTCTCATGAAATTAAGTATGTGAATTTCGAAATAGACATAGATATGTTGAAATTTTGGAATGATAAATTAGAATATGTAGCGGAATCAGGAGAGTTTAAAGTTTTTGTAGGAGGAGACTCTGTAAATGTTTTAGAGGAGAAATTTGAATTACTTAAATAGCAAGAGACAAAAACAAATGGAAAATATTTTAAGCATAAAGTAAAAATGTTTTATAAATAGAAATCAAATTATATATTGATAAAAACCTGTGAAAATAGCAATTTTTTACAGGTTTCAAATGTTGACATAAAATAAGAAATGTGATAAAATTTACACGAATTTTTGCATAAAGTTGCAAAGAGTGTATCTTAATTGCAACAAAAAAATCTAATAATAATTTTGAAAGGAGAAAACAGATGAACACACAAAGTATAGTAAGGTTAGGAGACTATATTCGGGCAGGATATCCGGCTATTGTTTTAAACACTCCTGAAGAAGAACGGGCTCTGGAAGAATGTTATAAAATAGCAGAAGGATTAGAACTGCAGTTTTATGCATGGTCTGAAACCAAGGGGGTTTTCAAATGTGAAAGAGATAAATGCGATGGAAACCTTAAATATGAAACTGTAAAAGAGAGTGTAGCACCTGATGAAGAAGCTTTGAATGAGGGCTTAACGTATGGTAAAAACACCATATATTGTATGTTGGATTTCCATCCATATATTAAAGCTCCAAATGTATGGAGAACAGCCAAAGATGTTTTTGCAAAAGCAAAAGGAAAAGGGACGAGTTACATTTTTATAAGTTGTAAATTTGATGTCCCGGCAGAACTGGAACATGAAGTAATCATAACGAGTTTAGACTTACCTCAAAAAAAAGAGTTACAAGAAATTGTAAATCAATTTTGTAAAATGTACGGAATTAGAGTTCCAGAAAATTTGGATGAAGTCTTAGATGCGGCCTTAGGTCTCACAATAGCAGAAGCTACGAATGCATATGCAACTTCACTGTCAAATACGGAAGGATTTGATGTAGACATTATAAACAATGTCAAAAGACAAATCATTTGTAAAGATGGCTTGTTGGAGTATATGCAGCCCAAAGAAACAATGGAAACCGTGGGCGGAATGAAAAATTTTACAAGTTATGCGGAAAATCGGCTTTCTGCATATTCTGAAGAAGCAAGAGCTTATGGTTTACCTTATCCGAAGGGCGTACTACTTGTAGGAATTCCCGGATGTGGAAAAAGTTTGGCAGCTAAGGCACTTTCAAATATGTGGAAAAAACCTTTGCTGAAGCTGGATTTAGGAAAATTGTTTGGTTCTTTAGTAGGTGATACAGAAGCCAACACAAGAAAAGCCTTAGAAATAGCAGAAGCAATGGCACCGGCCATTTTATGGATAGATGAAATCGAGAAAGGCCTCTCCGGAGTTGGAAGTAGCGGAAAGACAGATTCTGGTGTTACTTCTAGAATGTTTGGAACCATTCTTACATGGCTCCAGGAGAAAGAAACACCGGTCTATGTAATTGCCACTGCTAACAATATTTCTTCATTACCACCGGAGTTTTTGCGCAAAGGTAGGTTTGATGAAATCTTTTTTGTGGACTTACCAAGTGGTGAAGAAAGAGAAGAAATCTTTGAAATTCAGTTGAAAAAGTATGGCAGAAAAAGTGAAGATTTTGATATTGCGGAATTAGCGAAGTTGTCTGAAGGATATACCGGAGCAGAAATTGAAGAAGCTATTGTTTCTGCAATGTTTAATGCATGGAATGATGGAAAAAGACCATTAACAACAGATGACATTAAAACGGTGATGTCTGAAGAAATTAAGCCGATGTCTACAGGTATTATGAGTGGTACTGTTCAAGCATTAAGAGAATGGAGTTCCACTCATGGAATTAGAAGTGCTTCTTCTATTCCGAAAGTAAAGAAAGCGGCAACTTCAACAGGAAATATAAAAAGTACGAGACAAATAAGATTTAAAAAGCAGACTAATGGAAAAGCAGGCGGTACAGAGCAAACAAATAAGGAGGAATCATAATGAGTCACTTTTCAACAGTAAAAACGGAAATAACAGATTTGGAAGCTTTGGAGAAAGCAGTTTCTAGCATGGGGTTGAGATTGGAATCCAATACAACGTGCCGGTATTATTACGGAGCCGAATTCAAGGAACATGTTATAAAACTTCCTGGACGGTATGATGTTGCCGTGGAATCTAAAGGCAATGGTACCTATGATTTAAATGCCGATTTTTATGGAGGACATGTTGAAAAAGTCATTGGACCTAAAGGCGATGTACTTCTGAAACAATATGCCATTGAAAAGTTGAAAATCGAAGCAAAAAAACATGGGTATAAGGTCTATGATAAAGGAAACGGAAGTTTAAAAATCATGGATCCGAAAACGACCGGGAAGGCTGAAGTGACATGTTTACCTGATGGAAAGTTCGAAATAAAAACTTCAGGTTTCAAAGGCAAGTCTTGCATGAAGTTTGAAGCAATCGAAAAAGCCTTAGGATGTATTGACAGCACAAAGAAAACTGCTGAATACTATGCTGGTGATAATACGGCCAAAGCGCGTCTTACAGAATGGAGTTAATAGCATGAAAAAAATAGCCATTATTATGTGTAATGATATGCATATGGACATAGAACGGTCCAATGTCTTACTAAATTACATTGTACAAAATGGTAATTATGAAATTGTCTGTGATTATACAATTGCAGATATTGTCATTATTCAAACTTGTGCTTTTGGAAATGGTAAAAGATATAGTATGCAAGTCATTGCAGATGTAAGAGTAAATGCCAATCCAAATGCCAAAATCATCGTAACGGGGTGTTTATTACCAATTAACAAAGAGGAATTAAAAGTGATTCCTGGAATAGAAGTAAAAAGCTTTGATGAACTAATTCTTATGTTCAAAAAAGCAGATATACATCTATATCAGGAAATCGTTCCTCAAAATAAGGTGATTATCTCAGAAGGATGTTTAAAAAGATGTTCTTATTGTGTATATCCCTTAATTGCTGGCAAATACACTAGTAAGCCAATGGGTGATATTTTGTCAGAAGTTGCAAGATTATATGAGACGGAAACAAATATCTATTTAACAGGGGCACAAGAAACATCAGATTATGGCAGAGATTTATATGGCGAACCGAGTTTTGCGAAGTTGTTACAAAAAATTTGTACACAATTTCCGAATTGTAACTATATCATTGGCTGGTTTCATCCGGCAGGGTTAACAGAAGAAATGATTTCTGTGATAGCACAAAATAAAAATATCATAGAAATTATGCTTCATATCCAGCATGTGGATGAAACAATTCTTAAAAATATGAATCGACCCACAATGAAATTTACAGATGAGAAGATTCAGAAATTAAGAAAATTACGGCCAGATTTGGCTATTTCAACTGAAGTGATAGTTGGGTTTCCTAGAGAAACCCAACTGGAATTTCAAAAATTAGTGAAGTATTTAAGTAAAGGATATTTCACTGATATAGGAGTAGCAAGTTATGAACAGGTTTTGGGTACCGACGCTTCTGTGATGGAAAATCAAATTCCAGAAGGCATAAAAAAACAAAGACTACAATTCATCCAGACGAAATTTAAAGCTTGTATTTATCCAGGCAATAAGGATAATTTTACGATGTCAGTTATTGAGGAATATATGAAAGCATATGATTTATTTTGTCAACTGCCTAAGTATATTTTGAATAACAGACAAAAATATAATTGTATTGCTGGGGTAGATACGAAGGCTAAAACGGAAGAGTTGGAAGAAATTTTAAAAGAAGTTCTGGAATATATTATAAATTCCAGAGGTGAATTTGATTTTCAAAAGAATAAAAAAATTCTAACTGAAAAATATACAGCAGATGCGAGAATGCTATTTTGTAGTATGATAGAAAGAGGGAATTTCAAAGAAGGAATAAAGCAAAGAGCAAAAAAATTGTTATTAGATGACAACCAAGATTAAATTTATGAAAGGAGTAGTATGAAAATTCAGCGTGTTATTCGTTTTAAAAGAGAGCCTTTAAATAAAGGTGATCCAAAAGAACGGGAAGAAGCTATCCGTGTAAATCACGATGCTTCAGAAAATATACAACAAGAAGAATGCAGACCATCTCCAAAATTAAAGCTTCCAAAAGAATTTAATGATGCAAATATGCAACTAAGAACATGTATCAGATTAGCTTTCGAAGAAAGAAACAAGGAAAATCTATTTGGAGTATTTGGACCCGATGCAGAAAGAATGATAAACGAATTAAAGAGAGATGTGATCGATAGACGTGATTGTATTGTTAGCTTAACATATTCTTCAGAGTTTGGAAGTATAAAGAGTTATGAGGAATTATGTGACTATATTGCAAGAGGATTGCAACAGATGTCTGGAGAAGAATTTATAGAAGGATACACATCTGAAAAAATCATTTCAGAGATTATAGATTTATACAAAATTGGGTTAGTTGATATGTGGAGTAGGCCACAAAAAGTTTTCATTCTAATCAATTTCGAGATTATGAATCTTGAGATTTTGAGAAAACTTTCAAGTCTACAATCTTCAGATTTGATTATTCTTGTATGGTCTAACGAGACCAGAGATGGTATAGAAGATTTCTTCTATGATGGAAACTTTATTTTTGCAAATTTAACATAATATTTCAGAAAGGAAAAAAAGTATGAAAATTGAGCGTGTTATTCGGTTTCAAAAACCTCAAAATACAGAGGATGTTAATGAAGCCGTCAGAAAAGTAGAAAGCACAGGCATTGGTTTTCGGACTTTAGAAGATGTGCAATCAAGAGGTGGCATACCTGATGGAGAATTTCATTCCCAAGTAGTGATGGAAAAATCAGGCCCGAGTGCTTTTGACCAGTTAAAACGGAGAATGGAAATTGTTTTGGCTGGGAGAGCTTCCAATATGATTGGCGTTTTTGGGATAAATGCAGACAATGTGATTGGACAAATGATGAAAGATCCGATTTTCCAGAATGTTAATTTTTTGGGTAAAATAGAACAATCGCCTGGAAGTGATATTTATAATTATATTGCAGCAATTTTAATGGACTATCTTAACCAAAAAGTAGGTGGAAGGCGTGATTTGGAGTATGAAAGGAGAGAGGCTTTTAGAACAATTGAAACTATTTATGATTCTCATGAAACTCATGGTACAGCATTAGATGTTTTACATCAGACTGCAATGAAAGCCAAAAGGGATAGTTATATTTTAACTGCCCTCAATCAAATTAATAGAATAGATAATTATGTATCTTATTCAAGAGAAAGAGAGTATAAATTTCTGTTAATTGTGGAATTACAAAAAGTGGATTATGTGACACTTAAAAGGCTTTCAAATTTGCAATCCTCAGAGTTAATTATCATTACATATTCTTTATTTAAATTAGAATATGCGCTGGATAGTGAAACAATGGGGAGCATAGGAGGTAATAATATCATAGGAAAGTTTTTCCCTGCTGGTAACTTTATTATGGCAGATTGATAAAGATAGGAGGGATTTACAATGATTTATATTGACCTTGATGAACATAAGATTTACCGTAAGTCTTATCAGGATTCTGATAGTGCTTCTTATTCAGGAACTGGTTTCTTTCTAGAATCTGCAAAACTAATTATTGATAAAATGTTCGAAGAATATTTCATGGAATTTTATCAAGAAAACGCCATGAAGTCACAGATGACTGAAATCTGGAAACAAATATCAATAAACATTCCTGAGGAAACAGTATTTGTGGTAAAAAATGCACAACAGTATTATTTAACTGAAGATTTGCATTTTGAAACTATACCAGAAGTATTTTTTGAAATTAGTAATACTGCCCACATTGTTTTGGCAGAATGTTTTGAGACATGCTATTCAAGATTTACTGACTGGATGGGAAACTATAAAGACTGGAAACAGAAAGAAATCAACTTGCCTACTATATATATAAGTGAAAGAAAGCATCCAGACGTAGGAGGAGTAGAAGGCTTCTTTGAGGATGAAAAAGTAAGGTTTGAGCGTATTTTAAATGTCTCTTTGAAGCCAAAAATGATTGATTCTGTAAGCCCAAAGATTATGGAACTCTATAGAAGTGAAATCTTGGATAACGAACCAATTATGCTTATCATTAAAACGGATGGGGACACTAGAGAAATCTATAGTGTTTCGAACGAATTAATGGTTAAAAAAGTTCAGTATCTTCATATGGAAAGGCAATTACAGGAAATCATTAGTAGACATGTGCCAGTAGACTCTGATTTTCTGGCAAATAGGCTGTATAATTATATTTGGATGCCGTCAAAGTGGATAAAGCCATATATCAGAATAGAAACAGTTAATAAGAATGGCATAAATGCTACATTATTTATAACTGATAGGCAAATTCCTATTGTTTCCGATTTAGAGTTTAAGAAAGTTTATACATTTGCATTGATTGAACATAATGCAAATGTATATCCAAATTCTCCCTATAGTATGTGTGGAGATTTTATCAGTATTCAACCGGTTTCTCCTGAAGAGGGATTACGGGAGATGCAAGAAATGAATGAAACGATGTTTCAGGATATGACTTGTTATGTAGAATATGTAGGGAAAAAATATAGGATTCATGGAATGGATCCCGATACTTGTAAAGAGGGAACATGGGATGAGGAAGATAGTTTGGTGTATGAACTGAAACAAGGCGAGTTGAGTTTGATGGAAAGCTTGACTCTTGAGGCTATAAAGGATGGTTGGTCTAGGATAAAAGAGGTGGCTAGAAAAGCACGAAAAGAAGGCGTCTATGCATTCTTCAAAGTTGAATTTTTCTAACAAAAAAGATTTAAAGGTCGCAATTAGCGACCTTTAAATCTTTTTTGTTGAAGAAATTATGTAAATATGGTATAATACAGAAGATACATATAAACTATGTTTAAGAAATTTAATTTGAGTTATTTTAACTTTAAAAAATTCTTAAACAAATGCACATTGAAAAACAAATATATGGAGGAGGAAAACGATGAAAAATCAAAGTGCATCAACTTATTTAGAGAGTATTAGTGGAGTACTTAGCACTACACTCAATCCGGAAGGACCAGGAGCAGTTCGCATTCATTTGGTTCCTGCAAGGAAAGGAAAACGTAATCAACCAGCAATGGTGGTTCTCAATGGATGGAGAATCATTACATTAAAATCTGCTTGGGCTATACTCCTTGCTATTTTTATTCGCAAGGTAAATAAGCACGCAGGCAATGAGGTAACGGAAATCGATTTGAGCAAAATTGTTGAGGAGACTGCTGATGAGATGCATCAGATTTTTCCTCGTCATTTCAAGTTCAGATTCAAACGGGACCTTAAAGAAATGCTTGGCACAATGATTGCCATAGCTAAAGGAGAGAAAGTCAAAGGAAATATCGGCATGTCAATTGATGATTATGCAGATAGAATGGCTGGACCTCTTAGAATGGATCTTATGATAAGTGCCATGAAAAAATCCGGGCATTGGAACTGTAATCAAAAATGTGTCTATTGCTATGCAGCAGGGCAGTCACAGGCAGAAGTGCCGGAGCTTTCTACAGCTGAATGGATCGAGATCATTGACAAACTGTGGAATGAGGCTTATGTTTCTCAAATCACTTTTACTGGTGGAGAACCTACCAGAAGAGATGATCTTGTAGATCTGATTAACCATTCAAAACAGTTTGTAACTCGCTTGAATACAAACGGACTTGCACTTGAGGACGAAGTTCTTTGTCAAAGACTTTATGATGCTTGTCTGGATTCTGTGCAGGTTACGTTGTATTCTTCTGATCCGGAAATTCACAATCGTTTGGTAGGTATTTCGAATGGTTTCGAAAGAACGGTTCAGGGAATCAAAAATGCCCTGGAGATAGGGTTAAATGTGAGTATCAATACTCCCATTGTGACCAATAACCAGGATTATGTTTCGACATTATCCTTCTTGCATGAGCTTGGTATTATTTATGTGACTTGCTCAGGTATTATTTATACGGGTAATGCTACAAATGCTGATGCCGAAAAGGGAGAACTGACATCCGAAGGTTTGACTAATATGCTGGAAAAGGCGGCAAAGTACTGTGCAGAGAATGGTATGGAGCTTGCTTTTACTTCACCTGGTCAGGTATCAGAAGAAGTACTAAGCAAATTGAATCTTGATGTGCCTTGTTGTGGAGCTTGTTTATCAAACATGGCTATTTCTCCAAACGGGGATGTAGTTCCTTGTCAAAGCTGGCTTGGAGCAGATTCAGCACTTGGAAATCTTCTTGAGGAAGCCAAAGATACTACTTATGAAATTAAATGATTTAGATAAAAATAAATAAAAGAAAAAATGCTTGACAAACACAAACAAATGTTTTAAAATAAATCATACAGTAATATCATAAAAATTGTAATCGATGTACTAAAAAATGAGACAATAAATCATACAAATATGTTATTATAAGTAAATACTGCAAGGAAGTGATAGTGATGGAATTTGAAAAATCCAAGCTGATAGAATTAAAAGAAAAGTTTGATTCTATTATCAATACAGAAGAAAAAGAAAATATAGAATTTTGGTATGCAAGAGATTTGCAGATTCAATTGGGTTATACACAGTGGAGAAACTTTTTAGAAGTAATAAATAAAGCTATGATATCTTGTGAAAGTGCTGGTATAAGTGTAAGTGATCATTTTGCTAAGGTCAGCAAAATGATAGACTTAGGAAAAGGTGCTAAAAGACAAGTTGAAGACTATATGCTTACAAGATATGCTTGTTATTTAATTGCTCAAAATGGAGATTCTAAAAAAGAAGAAATTGCATTTGCTCAAACATATTTTGCAGTACAAACTAGAAAACAAGAAATAATTGAAGACAGGATAAGACTAATGAATCGATTAGAAGCAAGAGAAAAACTAAAAGAATCTGAAAAGCAGTTATCTAAAAATATTTATGAAAGAGGAGTGGATGATTTAGGATTTGCAAGAATTCGTTCGAAAGGAGATTCGGCATTATTTGGTGGATTAAATACAATGCAGATGAAAGCAAAATACGGAGTAAAAGAAAATAGACCTCTTGCAGATTTTTTACCAACATTAACAATTGCAGCAAAAAATCTAGCAACAGAAATGACGAATTACAATGTAACCGAAAAAGATATGTATGGTGAAGAAAGTATAACTGATGAACATGTGGATAATAACTTAAGTGTAAGAAACATGTTAAATAAAAGAGGCATTAAACCTGAAAATTTAAAACCAGCAGAAGATTTAAAGAAATTAGAGAGAAGAGTAAAATCAGAGAATAAGAAGATAGCAAATAACAACAAATTGCCAAAAGATAAATAGAAAATACATATTAAGGAGAAATTTAAATGAGAACAGATATTATCAATTATTTAGAAAAAGAAATATATAAAAGAGCAAATGAGCCTTCTAATAAATTTGGAATAGGATGTTATTATCATATAGAAGCAGTTGTAAAAAATGCACAGATATTAGCTCAGAAATTTGGGGCAGATGAGGAAATTGTGATAATTTCTGCATGGCTACATGATATTGCTTCTATAACAGATTATAGTTTATATGAAATGCATCACATACATGGAGCCAATATCGCTGAAAATATTTTAAAACAGTTCAATTATGAAGAGGAAAAGATAAATAAAGTTAAAGAATGTATCTTAAATCACAGAGGTAGTGTAAATAATACGAAATTAACCATAGAAGAAAAGTGTGTAGCTGATGCAGATGCAATATCTCATTTTGATAGTATACCAAGTCTACTGTATCTAGCATATGTCAATAAACATATGAATATAGAAGAGGGAAGAAACTTCGTAGTAGAAAAATTAAAAAGAAGTTATAATAAACTATCAGACGCGAGTAAAGAATTTTATAAAGACAAATATGATAATGTGATGAGTTTATTATAAATTTGCTAAAAAGAGATAAAAATGTAATTATCTATAAAAGGTTTTTAAAAAACTTGCAATTAAAATCTAAAGGTCCTCGTAAAAACTTGCAAAAGTATTTCGAAAGTCCTCATAAAAACTTGCATAAATTAATAAAAAATTGTATAATATAATAAAGAAAAGATGATTACGAGGTGGTAAAATGTTAGAAAGAAAAATTACCAGTGTATTAGAAGAATGGAAAAAAGAAGAAAAGAAACCATGCTTATTAATTAGAGGAGCAAGGCAAGTTGGAAAAACATTTATTATTGATGACTTTGCAAAGAAAAATTATGAAAATTATATTTATATAAATTTTGAATTAACTCCTGAATATAAAAATATTTTCGATGGAAATCTAGATATAAAAACATTAATAATGAAACTTGAAGTTACATTTCCAAATGTAAATATAGTACCAAATAAAACGATTCTATTTTTGGATGAAATACAATCTTGTCCAAATGCAAGAACGGCATTGAAAAGTTTTGCTTTAGATGGCAGAATTGATGTAATTTCATCTGGCTCATTATTAGGTTTATACTATAAAGAAGTAACATCATATCCAGTAGGTTATGAAAGAGTTATAGATTTATATCCATTAGATTTTGAAGAATTTTTATGGGGAATAGGCATAAAAAAGGAAACTATAAATTATGCAAAGGATTGCTTTGAAAATATCAGGCCAATGGATGAATATGTAATGAAACAACTAGCAGAACAATTTAAAATGTATATGCTAGTTGGAGGAATGCCTAATGTAGTAAATGAATATGTAAAAACAAGTAGTTTGTCAAAAGTGCTAATTCTTCAAAAAGCCATTGTAGAAAATTATTTGCTAGATGTTGTAAAATTTGCTGAAACTAGTAACAAACAAAAAATTATAAATACATTTAATAGCATACCAATACAATTATCAAAGAAGAACAAGAAATTTTTGTTTTCAAAAATAAAAGAAGATGAAGAAAATGTTGGGGAAAGAAAGTATGCATCATCAATAGAATGGTTAAAAGATGCGGGAATTATTAATTTTTGCTATAATTTATCAGAACCAGCATTGCCTTTAATATCAAATATACGATTAAATTGTTTTAAAATATATATGAGAGATACAGGATTATTAGTGTCTATGCTAGAAGAAGGTACACAAAAAGCAATTCTAGATGATGATTTATATATTAATCAAGGAGCACTATTAGAAAATGTATGTGCTGAAGAAATAGCTACTAGGCACAGTAAATTAATGTATTTTGAAAGAAAAAGTACTTTAGAGATTGATTTTGTATTAAATATAGATGGAAAAGTTACAGCAATTGAGGTTAAATCCGGGAAAAATAAGCAAGCAAAATCTTTAAAGTCAATTATACAAAATTATAAAACTGTAACAAGATATATGAAATTTGAAAATGATTGTAATATTTATAAAGATGAAGAAAATATAGAACATTATCCATTATTTATGATTATGTTTATATAAAAATATTGCATATAATAATAATATATATTATAATATTCAAGGATTGCGGTGGAAGTCTTCGGACGACACCTAGGGGTAGTAGATACAAGATTATCTACTACTCTTTTTTTTTTATTAAAAATGTGCTATACTTTAGTATATTATTTTTTTATTCCTACCCTAATAAAGGGCAGTTTATATATAGAAACTTATAAACAAAATTAGATTGATGATTATCATGGAGGAAGAAAAGATGGCAAAATATGTTGTTAACATTATTGCAGATGATTGTACTGTCGAGGTTTATGTTGATGAACGGTTAGTGAACACCGACGAAGAATTGGATGAAATTGTGTCAAAGATAAACAATAAAGAGATAAAGGCAGAAGTCTATTACAAAGGCGAAAAGACACAACTCTACCAAATGCAAGGTGGAATTGGTGCAAAAGGTTTTGGTCTTATTGCTCCAATATTCTGGCATCCAAGTACCAACTTATTTCTTGCATTAAGCAATCAAGAAGAGCTTCGATTTGATGAAGACGACTAAAGAAAAAGAGTTTGCTAAAAAGAACACAGCTGTGTTCTTTTTAGCATTTATATTTCAATTCTAGGCTCATACTTCTCAAGCCACATATTCACTTGACAAAGATATGCCATAAGTTGAGGACCAGTCATCAACTGACCAAACCAAGGTCTAGAAAAACTAGAACCATTTGTATCTAGGATTTCTAGAATATATTGTCTATTTAATAAATCATTAATTGGTGCATTTGGATTTTGCATAATATTTGTCAGCATATCTTTTACTTTAGCTAAATACGTAGGATTATGTGTTTTAGGATATGGTGATTTTTTTCTATCGACAATTTCAGCAGGCAAGAAATCTTTACAAATATAACGAAGTAATCCTTTTTCTCTTCCATTTAAAGCTTTCATTTCCCAAGGAATATTCCATACGTATTGCGCTAGACGATAATCGCAGAAAGGAACACGAAGTTCAAATCCGTTATACATTGCCATTCTATCAGAACGATCTAATAATGTTTGCATAAACCAATTTAATGTTAGATAAGAAATTTTTCGTTTCTCAGCAGTTTCTTTAGAGTCTGTATCTAATATTTCAACCTCTTCTAAACTTTCGTTATAACGATAATCAATATATTCTTTTAAATGTACTTTTTTACTTAAGTCAGGATGGAGTAAAGTTTGCCTCTCATCAATTGCAATTGACCAAGGAAATGTACCACTATTTAATGCATCTTCTCTAAAGAACCAAGGATAGCCACCAAAAATTTCATCAGCACATTCACCAGTTAATGCGACAGTTTGCTCTGGTTTTGCATTCTTACAGAACAATAATAAAGAAGAATCAATATCAGCCATGCCAGGCATATCTCTTGCAATCATGCTATCATATAAATAAGAAGCAAGTTCTGGAGTGTCAATCACAATATTATGATGTTTTGTATGCAAATTTTTACACATTAAGCCTATATAATAATTATCTGAATTTGGCTGAAAATCACTTTTAACAAAATTTTTATCATTATCTACATAATCAATCGAATAGGTATCTAAAGGTGGTAATTTTTCTTTTTTATAAAAATCAGAAGCAAATTTTGTAATGATACTAGAATCTAGACCACCAGATAAGAATGTACATAGAGGAACATCTGAAACCAATTGACGTTCAATTGCATCTTTTAATAAATAGCGAACTTGGCTACAAGTTTGTGCTAAATTCTCTGTATGTTCTTCTGAATGTAACTTCCAATATCGTTTTATCTTTAAGCCATATTCATTAAATACAGCAAAATGAGCAGGTTTTAACTCATAGATATTTTTAAAAATCGTTGTACCAGGTGTATGACTAGGACCAATACCCAACAATTCAGATATACCTTGACTATCTAAAATCTTTTCAATTCCAGGATATTGGAATATGGCTTTTATTTCAGAACCAAATACTAAGGTATTATGAAAAATAGAATAAAATAAAGGCTTTACACCGAAATGGTCTCTTGCCATAAATAATTCATTGTCTCTTGTATTCCAAATAACAAAAGCAAAGATTCCGTTTAAGTGATGAACAATTTCTTTTCCAAAATGTATATAACCTTTTAAAATGACTTCAGTATCACAATGTCCTTTAAATGTAAAACCATTTTCGATTAAGATTTTTCTAAGTTCTTTTGTATTATAAATTTGTCCATTATAGCAAATAATGTAATCCCCATAAGATGTATGTTCTATCATAGGTTGTTTGCCACCATCAGGATCTATGACAATTAATCGTTTATGTGCTAAATAGGCATTATCTGAAACAAAATAACCATCTTCATCAGGCCCTCTTTTTGATAATGTCTCATTCATATTTTCTAAAATTGTTTTAGAATTTTCATGTAATTTTTCTTTTATATTTACAAATCCAGTAAAACCACACATGTATTTTAAACCTCCAATCTATATATCATATGCAAAAAAAGAAATAAAATTTATTGATTTTAGAAAAAAAGTATAGTAGACTAGATATAGTGAAAAGATTAAAAAAATGACAATTTTTGCTATGCCAAAATGCATTCTTTTTTGATTACATTTACATATTGGAAGGAATGTTATTAATAATGAAACAAAAAATAAAATTTAGAAACGTGGTAAAACATTTTATACTCATTACCAAACATAAATGGGTAGTTTTTAAATTATGTTGTAAAATTGGATTACCATGGAGAGGCTTAGTACATGACTTATCGAAATATTCTCCAACAGAATTTTGGGAAAGTGTTCGATATTATGAAGGAAATCGTTCACCAATTGTCAGTACAAAGCAAGATAAAGGATATTCTGAAGCATGGTTACATCATAAAGGCAGAAATAAACATCATAGTGAGTATTGGATAGATATGAATGCACCAGAAAAAACGCCAGTTATGCCATATGTATATACAGCAGAAATGATATGTGATAAATTATCAGCAGGGATTATTTATCAAGGCAAAAATTGGAATAAAGCATATCCATTAGAATATTGGAAAAAGGAAAGAGAAAAAATATTAATGAATGAAAAATTAAAAAATCTACTAACAGATTTTTTTACACAAGTCAGTACAGATGGGGTAGAGAAGACTTTAACAAAGAAGAATATACAAGAATTGTACAAAAAATATTGTGGCAACAGTTGACAAAAAATGAAAATACTTGTATAATCTTATAGTGACTAAAATATTGATAAATAAACAATAGATATATACATATATCTTAAGCGAGGAGGGATTTAGATGGCACAACCAAAAAGAAGATGGTCTAAAGCAAGAACACATGCCAAAAGATCAACATGGAAAAAAGAACAACCAGCATATACAACTTGTCCACATTGTCACGAACCAGTAATGCCACATAGAGTATGCAAAAACTGCGGATATTATGATGGAAAAGAAGTTATTGCAAAAAAAGAAAATGAAGATGCATAATGAAGGGGAAAGTAGTGCTTTATAGAAAAGTACTATTTTTTGTTATATATAAGGGCTTTATATAGAAAAATGATCTGTTAAAAAGTGATAGCAAAGAAAAAGTTTTTATATGTATTGTTAGATTGTGGGAGGTGTATGATGCCAAAATCTACGTTTTATAACCTAAATGAAGAAAAAAGAGAAAAAATAAAAAAAGCATTAAAAAATGAATTTACAAAAAATACTTTTGAGAAAGCATCGATTAGTCGTATGATAGAAGAAGCAAACATACCAAGAGGAAGTTTTTATCAATATTTTGAAGATAAAGAAGATGCTTTAAAATATATTATAGAAGATTTCTTAAATGATGAAAAAGAAGAAGTTAAAAAGTTACTAATACAAAATGAAGGAGATATTTTTTCAACAACGATAGATTTATATTCTTATTTTGTTGACAGAAATTATCATGACTCAGAAATGAAATTATTTCAAAATATCATAAACAAATTGAGAAATGATAATGTAAATATCTATAAAAATATTAAGTTTAAAAAATTTACAGATTTGAAAGATATAGATAAACGCAACTGTTATATAAATACGAATCTATTGGCTATCGAAAATGATGAAGATATGGAATATATGTTAAGAATATTAACTTGTATTTTAAGAGCAGAACTTATGGATGTGATGCGTAAAAAAGTATCAAAAGAAACACGGAAAAGAAGAATTGTGTAAACAAATAGAGATTTTGAAAAGAGGAATGACAAAATAATGCAAAATTATTTTGAAATCTATACATTCTTTTCATTTTATGATATCATTTTAAAGAAATATACGAAAGAAAGCGAGGAGATATAAATGTTTGAAAAATTCTTGAAGAGAACAAATTGGACAGACATTATCATATCTATATTGTTTTTAATGTTAGGAATAGCGTTAACATTAAAACCTGCCGAAATGATGTCTGTTATATCCATATTTTTAGGAATGGTATTATTTATTATGGGTTTCCTAAAATTAGTAGATTATTTTACATCTAAAGATAAAGAAGATTATTTATTAATACTTGCATTAATATCAACTGTATTGGGGGTCATTGTTCTATGTTCTTCAGATGTGATTACAGGAATTTTTAGAGTTGTATTAGGGATTTGGATTATTGCTTCAGGAATTATAAATTTCCAAACATCTTTGATATGGAAAGAAGTAAAATCAGGATTTTGGACAGTAACGGTATTATGTGCTTTATTAATGATTGTTGCAGGAATTGTGATAATCGTAAGTAGAACATTAGCAATTAGAATTGTGGGTATTACAATTGTCATTTATGCAGTATTAGACATTATTGCAAGATCTATATTCTTAAAAAAAGTTCAGGATTATTTAAATAAATAAAACGAAAAATTAATAGAAATGAAAATATACAAACCTAAAATATGAGGAATACGCTTCATATTTTAGGTTTTTTTCTTTTGTAGATAAACAATTCTTTATTTAAAATATTATTTTGAAATAAAAAATCTCTTGACATATACCCTATGGGGGTATATAATCTTTTTGAAGAGGTGAGAAATATGGAAGAAAATTGTTGTAGTTCTAAAAAGAAAACATATAGAGATGAAGAAGAAAAGAAACAATTAACAAAAAGATTAAATATTATTGAAGGACAGATTAGAGGCATTAAACAAATGATAGAAGATGATAGATATTGTGATGATGTCTTAACACAAATGTTAGCGGTTAATAAAGCTTTAGAAAGTTTAGAAAATGTCATTTTAGAAAAACATTTAGAAAGATGTATAGCAAAGCAAATAAAAGAAGGACATACAGAAGTAACAGAAGAGATTATGAATTTATTTAAAAAAATGCGATAAATAAAACATAAGGGATTTATAAAGGTTTTTAGGTAAAATCTTTTATAAAAAAATTAAAATATGTAAAAGGAGTGAAAGAAAGATGAAAAAAGTAGAAATTAAAATTGAAGGAATGCACTGTGAAGGGTGTTCAAAAAGATTAACAAAAGTGTTAAACCTTGTTGACGGTGTTAAAAATGCAGAAGTTAGTTTAGAAAACAAACTTGCAGATATTGAATATGATGAAACAGTTGCAAAGCTAGAAGATTTTTATGAAGCAATTGAAGATGCTGGATTTGAAGTTGTAGAGTAAAAGAGACAGATATATAAAGAAAAGATAAAATGAAAAAGATACAAATTAAGGTATTCATTTTATGCTAATGGTATTAAGGGAGGAGCATAGCATGAAAAAAGTATTATTAAAAATTGATGGAATGACTTGTAGTGCCTGTTCAAATGGATTAGAAAAATATTTAAATAAACAAGGAGGGATTAAACAAGCGTCTGTCAATTTAGTTATGAATAATGCCAGTATTGAATATGATGAAACAGTATTAGACATTCCACAAATAGAAAAATTTGTTGAAAAAGCAGGATTTGAAAGTCTAGGAATTGATAAACTAGAAAAGGAAAAGAAAAAAGTGTCAAATGAAAAATATAAATTAATTGTGTTAACAATATTGGCAATTATCATTTTATATATTTCTATGGGGCAAATGATAGGATTACCAATTTTTGAAATTTTGAATATGCATCATCATCCGATTTACTTTTCAGTTGTGCAATTTATCTTATCTATTATTGCTATATTTATAGGAAAAGATATTATACGAAATGGATATAAAAATTTAGTGCATAAAACGCCCAATATGGATACATTAGTGGGATTAGGTGTTATCAGTAGTTTATTATATAGCATGTATAATACGTATCAAATATGTATAGGAAATGAAGAAGCTGTCCATCATTTATATTATGAATCAATTGTTATTATCCTCTTCTTTATAAAAATTGGAAAATATGTAGAAGGCAGAAATAAAGATAAAACCAAAGAAGCTATTCAAGACTTAATGATGATAACCCCAAATTTGGCTACCATTGAAAAAGATGGAAAACAAAAACAAGTCACATTAGATGAAATCCAAAAAGGAGATTTGGTAATTTGTAAACCAGGAGAAAAGATAGCAGTTGATGGTGAAATTGTGGAAGGTATGTCACATATTGATGAATCCTTTATTACAGGAGAAAGTGTACCAGTAAAGAAAAGCATAGGAAATAAAGTTATTGCAGGAAGTATGAATTATGATGGTGTGATAAAATATAAAGCAGAGAAAATCGGTAAAGAATCTACTGTATCAGAGATTGTTAGAATGGTTGTAGAAGCAACCAATACAAAAGCACCCATTGCCAAAATTGCGGATACCATTAGTGGATATTTTGTACCAGGTATTATTGTTATTGCCATTTTAGCAAGTATTATATGGGCACTTCTAGGAAAAGATATTGGATTTATCATAAATATCTTTATTACTGTATTAGTAGTAGCTTGTCCTTGTAGTTTAGGATTAGCAACACCACTTGCTATTGTCATGGCTTCAGGATTAGCTAGCAGAAAAGGAATACTTGTAAAGTCAAGTGAAGCATTAGAAAATGCACATAAAATCAAAACCATTGTATTTGATAAAACAGGAACATTAACTAAGGGACACTTAAGTATATCGAGCATATATAATTATTCTGATTTAAAAGAAAAGGAAATCATAGAAGCAATAGCTAGTATAGAAAATCATTCTGAACATCCAATTGCCAAAGGAATTGTAAAATATGCAGAAGAAAGAAATATGTCAATAGATTCTAAAAAAGTAACAGATTTTAAAAATATTTCTGGATATGGAATACAGGCAAAGTATAATGGTGAAACTTATCTAATTGGAAATAAGAAACTAATGCTAGAAAACGATATTCATATTGATAAAACCATAAAAGAAAATGGAATGAATGATGATGAAATTCTAGAACATGATGGAAATAGTCTTTTATTTATCGCAAAAGAAAATGTTTTAATTGCATTAATTGGCGTAAAAGACATTATTAGAGAAAATGCAAAAGAAGTAATTGATAAGCTAAAACAACAAAACATATTGACGGTTATGCTAACTGGAGATAATAAAAAAACAGCAAAAGCAATAGGAGAAACAATTGGAATCGAAAAGATAGTAGCAGGTGTTGTACCAAAACAAAAAGCAGAAGAGATTACAAAATTAAAAGAAAATGGATTGGTTATGATGTGTGGAGATGGCATAAATGATAGTATCAGTCTAGTAAAAGCAGATATTGGTGTTTCTGTTGGAAGCGGTACAGATATTGCGATGGATAGTAGTGATGTTGTTTTGATGAAAGATAATTTGGATAAAATTAATGACCTAATACAGATTAGCAAAAAAACAATGCGTATTATTAAACAAAATCTATTTTGGGCATTTTTCTACAATATTTGTATGATACCAATTGCAGGAGGCATATTGATTCCATTAGGAATAACGATGAATCCAATGTTTGCAGCATTTAGTATGACCATTAGTAGTGTAACAGTTACATTAAATAGCTTAAGATTAAAAAATATATAAGGATAAATAAATCATATAAGTAAAACTAGGAAATTTTCTATAAAATTTCTATAAAGATAAAAAAGATAAGACCTCTTCTAAAAGAGGTCTTAAAACGTATTAAAACGAAATAATAACATTTAACAATTAATATTAAATGCTAATCATAGTATATGTAGAAAAAATATATCTATTCACAAAAAATCATAAATTTCACAAAATTTTTGAAAACAAAAAATCGAATTGCATTTCACTTATAATTCTGATATGATAGTTCATAATAAAAGGAGAAAAGGAGGAAACTATGACAGAGAAAGAAAAGAGAGATAAAGGAGAATTATATAATCTAGCAAATAGTGAAGAATTGATGCTAGAAATCCGAAACTGCAAAAAAATGTGTTATGAATATAATCATATTTCTCCAGATAAAATGGAAGAAAGAAAAGAATGTATCAAGAAAATATTAGGAAGTACAGGTGAAAATATACAAATAGAATCTAATTTTTATTGTGATTATGGATATAACACACATGTAGGAGAAAATTTTTATGCCAATCATAATTGTGTGATATTAGATGTAGCAAAAGTAGAATTTGGAGATAATGTATTTATTGGACCTAATTGTGGATTTTATACTGCAGGACATCCATTAGATGTAGAAACAAGAAATCAGGGACTAGAATTTGGTAAAACTATTAAAGTAGGAAACAATGTATGGATTGGTGGAAATGTTGTAATATTGCCAGGTGTGACAATTGGAGATAATGTAACAATTGGAGCAGGAAGTGTTGTCACAAAAGATATTCCATCAAATACAGTCGCACATGGAAACCCATGTAGAGTAGTTAAACAAATATAAGGAACATAGAGAAGTAAAAGTAAAAAACGGACAGATCATAAAACAAAAATGGTGAAGAGAGAAAAATAAAAAAATTTTCTCTCTAAGGTAAAAGTGAGAAAATAGCAATTAATAAAGCAATTGCAGATATGGGGGATGCAGAAGCTATTGGAAAAACATTAAACAAAATTCATAAACCAAAATTAGATTATAAATTAATTATCTTACTTTTTATTTTACTATGTTTTACATTTTTGGTTGCATGGATTAAAACAACTTCACACGTATTTTCAGAAGGGGAAGGACCATTTTTTATTAAAACAATTTTATATCTTATAATAGGTTTTATATTAGGGTTAGTCGTTTATTTTATGGATTATACTAAAATAGAGAAATACTCAAATTATATTTATATTGCCTCTTCTATATTAATTATTTATACAGTATTCTTTAGTAATTACAAAGCAAATGGGATACCATATTTAAGAATAGGAAATATATTTACTGTATCTATTAGTACAATTGCAATACCGTTATTTTTAATTGCTTTTATTGGTTTTTTGCAAGAGGTTGGAAAACATAAGGTGGAAATTCCTATTTTATGGGAAAATGCTTATTATAGGAATTTCTTGTTTATTTATTTTCCAGAGTGTATTTAATGTTTTAATGAATTTGAATTTATGGTTTGAAGCAGGCTTTGAATTACCATTTGTTTCTTATGGTGGAACAGGACTAATTATGAATATGATATGTTTAGCGTTGGTGTTATCAATTTATAGAAGAAAAGATATATTGATAAGTTCTAGTAATGAAAAAGTGGCAGACTCAACACAATAAGAATAATTTTAAATATGATTTATAAAGCTAGTATTTCTAGCTTTATTTTTGTTATATAATAATCAAAAATGAAATTTAAAATAACGAAATTTAGTGATTTTGTTTTACAATCCTCAAAAAACAATATATAATGACAATATAAAAAGGAGGCAGGCACTATGAAAGAAAGAAAAGTTTCTATTATTTTTAAATTGCTTGTGGTTATGAGCCTTCTTACTGGAATACTATTAAATGTTATTCATACGACATCGCTCAGTGCAATATTGTCATATTATACATTACAAAGCAATATCATTTGCTTAGCAATGTTTGTACTAATAATGATAGCGATTGTCTTAAAGAAAGATTACCGGTCAAATAACAAATATTATATCTTAAAAGGTGGCGTAGTAGTTGCAATATTAGTTACTGCAATTACCTATCAAGTAGCACTAGCGC
Source organism: uncultured Clostridia bacterium (assembly GCA_944387445.1). Lineage (GTDB taxonomy): Bacteria > Bacillota > Clostridia > TANB77 > CAG-508 > CAG-269. The sequence continues at coordinate 78,198 of CALXEX010000004.1, forward strand.
CAAATGGTTTTCAGATGGATATATCTTATACCATTCGGCCAGAAAGATATTGGGCAAATTTATTTGTTCATGTAATATCTCCAATATTAGTTTTACTAGATTATGTGTTATTTGACTTAAAAGGCAATTTTAAATACAAGTATCCGTTTATATGGCTGTGTATTCCCTGGGGATATGTAATATATGTATATATATACAATGCCTTAGGAGGAAGATTTTTTGGAATAGGCGGTTCTAGAAAATATGGCTATAAATTCTTAGATTACAAGCAAATTGGTTATCTAGGAGTTTTAAAATGGATTTTCGTATTTACGGTAGCAATTTTTGTGTTGTCCAACATTTTAGTATTTTTAGACAGAAAACTAAAGCACAAGTGATTTGACAAAAAATGGGTGAGGAGAGTTTCTTGCCCATTTTTCTTGTTAATATGTATATGCATAAGTATAAATATTCACATAAGATATTAATAAATAGAAAATACTATGATTTCTTTAGCAAAGTTTTTTGTATATATAACAAGGAAAATATTTATGGAAAAGGTAGATAAAATATGAAAAACATATTATAATCAATATGAAGAAGAACATTTTGCAAATTAAAAAATTAATAACAAATATAAAGGAGGAATAAGCATGGAAAAATTAATACCAGAAAAATTAAAAAAGGGTGATGAAATTCGAGTAATTGCACCTTCTAGAAGTATGAAAATCTTAGGAAAGGACTGTATAGAACTTGCAACAAAACGTTTAGAAGAGGAAGGATTTAAAGTTACGTTTGCAGAACATGTGATGGATTCTTTTGATGATGAGTATAATTGCGCAAAAATAGAAGATAGAGTAAAAGATCTAGAAGAGGCTTTTAAGGATAAAAATGTAAAAGCTATATTAACAGTAATCGGTGGATACAATTCTAATCAATTGTTACAATATATCAATTATGATGTGATAAAAGAAAATCCTAAAATTCTATGTGGGTATTCAGATATTACAGCGTTATTAGATGCTATCTATGCAAAGACAGGACTCGTAACCTATTATGGACCACATTATTCAAGCTTTGGTATGAAAAAAGGATTTGAATATACTTTAGAATATTTTAGAAAAATGTTCATAGAAGAAAATGAAGAAATCAATATATTGTCATCAAAAGAATGGAGTGATGATGCTTGGTTTATTGACCAAGAGAACAGAGAATTTTTTGAAAATAAAGGGTATTTAACTATCAATGAAGGAAAAGCAGAAGGAGAAATTGTTGGTGGTAACCTATGTACATTAAATCTATTACAAGGTACAAAATATATGCCAGATGTAGAAAACAAAATCTTATTTTTAGAAGATGATGGAATGGCAGGAAATGCTTTTCTAATGGAATTTGATAGAAATTTACAATCTTTATTACACACATTGAAAACAGTAAAAGGAATTGTAATTGGAAGAGCACAGAAAAACTGTAATATGACAGATGAAAAATGGATAAAATTAATTAAAAATAAAGTAGAATTAAATGGTATACCTGTTATAGCCAATGTCGATTTTGGACATACAGCACCAATTTGTACATTCCCAATTGGAGGATATGCAAAAATAGAAGCTAAGGATGGAAAAGCAAGTATACAAATACGAAATCAAAAATGAAGTAGGAAAAGATTATCCATTAGTTGGGTATGGATATGAAATTTAATTAATTGTGTTTTAAAAAAGATTTTAGTAGTAAGTTATATTACCCAATAAAAATGGAGAAAATCAATATTTGGATTTTCTCCTATATTAATGACTAACATAGCTAAACACTATGGACACTAATGTTTATTAATTTAATTATAAACGATACTGTAAAGGAATGTCAAATAATATTGTAACCTTTTCTAAAGAAATGGTAATATATAAATAGATAAAAATGGAAAATACTGTTGTTGCGATAGCTATAAATTCATGTTAAAATATGACTAAGGAAAAATACATAACAGATAAATAAAAAGTAAAGGAAAAAATATATGAAAAACATAGAAGGAAATGGAATAAAAACTATCATACATACAAATATTTGTATTATTATCATGATACTAGTTGTATTAATTCTTACTATTGCATATAAATATATTGCATACAAAAAGGAAGTACAAGCATCCTTAGAAACTAGTGCCAATGTTGAAGAATTATATAATACAACAAAAACAGAAGAGGCGAATATAAACAAAGAAGAAAACAAAAAAGATATTGATAGTAATACATCTGATTGGGAATTATTATTGGTAAATAAAAATCACAAAGTCCCAGATGGATATTCTGTAGAATTAGAAGAAGTAGAAAGTACACATAAAGTAGATAAAAGAATGGCAGATTCTTTAGAACAGATGCTAACAGATGCGAGAAAAGAGGGTTTGTCTCCAATTATATGTTCAAGTTATCGAACAAATGCCAAACAACAAAAATTATATAACAATAAAGTAACAGAATACAGAAGATGGGGATATGGTTCTGAAGAGGCAAAAGAACTTGCATCTTATTGGGTGGCTATTCCAGGTACAGGAGAACATGAAACTGGACTGGCAGTTGATATTGTTTCTAAAGAGTATCAGATATTAGATGAAAAACAAGAACAAACAGATGTGCAAAAATGGCTAATAGAAAATTCATACAAATATGGATTTATTTTAAGATATCCAACAGATAAAAAAGACATTACGATGATTAATTATGAACCATGGCATTACAGATATGTTGGAATTGATAATGCAACATATATGAAAGAACATGATATGTGTTTAGAAGAATATATTGATTATTTAAAACAATTTGAAGAAGAGGAATATAAAGAATTGGTTTAATAAGAAAATATGATGCTTATATGATTGACATAAAAGTTTATTATCAATAGGATAAAGAAGTACAATAATCTCATTTTATTGTACTTTTTTGTTGTAATATAATAATTGTTATGATAGAATTTTTTGGGAATAAGAAATTGTTATCTAGCAAAAATTAAAATTAAATAATGGAAAGGCAAAGCAAATGTATAAAATAATTTTTATTGATATAGATGGAACATTAAGAAACGACCAAAAGAAAACAACGGAACGAACAAAAAACGCAATACATAAAGTTACAGAAAAAGGAATATATGTAGTCATATGCTCAGGTAGACCTGGGGAATATGTAGAAGAAGTAAGCAAAGAAGCACTAGCTAGTAGTATTATAATCAGTTGTAATGGTGGAGAAATTTATGATTATAGAAAAAAAGAAACAATATATATGCATGATTTAGAAAAAGAAGAAGTCATAAAATTATGGAATTTAGCTGAAAAATATGATACACAGATAATTATCATTTCTAATGGAAAAAGATATGTAAGAAAGCAAACAGATGACCAAACAGATATCTTTTTAGAACAACCAATAGAAAAATTTGTAATGGATCATCCAGTTACACAATGTGTTTTTTCAAGTTTAGAATTGGAAAGGATACGAAATATTAAAGAAGAAATAAATAATATAAAACATATAGAAGTTGTTAATTTGTCTAAATGCTTAGTTGATGACAAACTTCCAAAAGAAAAGCCATTTTACTTAGATATTACACGTAATGGTACAAGCAAAGGAAAGGCGATTAAAAAATTGTGTGAATATTTAAAAATAAATTTAAAAGATAGTATAGCAATAGGAGATAGCTTTAATGATTTAACTATGTTTGAAACTGTGGGACATTCTGTAGCTATGGGAAATGCACCAGAAGATATAAAGAAAATTGTGGATGAAGTGACAGATACGAATAATGAAGATGGTGTAGCAAAGGTTCTAGAAAAGTTAAATGAGGAAGGAGATTAACATGGAAATAGAACTACATAAAAAATTAGAAATTATAAGAGATAAGAAAAACGTAGAATTACCAAAAGATATAGTAGAAAAAATAAAAATTTTTTGGCAAAAACAGGTAGAAGAAAATCCGCACTTATTTAATGGAGAAGTATGGAGTGTTACTAAATTTGAAGAATTGGAAGATAAATTCAGATTAACTGTTCAAAAGACAAATTATGCACATTATTTATATGATGAACGAGTAGGTTTAGAAGGAGATTTAGCTTGTTATAACCTAAATGGAGGAATATTATTAGAAACACTTGATAAAAAATATATTATTGGTGAAATGAATGAAACAACTTCTTATCCAAAAGGATTACAAATTCCAGGAGGAAACTTGGACCAAAATGATATAAAAAAGGATGGATCTGTTGATTTAATTGGCAATATAGCAAGAGAACTACAAGAAGAATTAAATTTAAATTTATTTGATTCATCTATTGTTCAATCGTATAAAATGCAATATATGGAACTACCAGAAGGAAGAAGACATTCCTATTCACCAAAATTGAAAGGTCTTTTAAAAATGACTTCTGAAGAAATGAAAGATTATTTTGAAAAGTATAAAGAGTATTTAAAAGAAACCAATCAAGAAGTAGAATTTGCAAAATTACATTTTATAAATAAAGAAAATGCAGTAACAGAATTAGATAGTTTAGATAATCCTAAAAGACCATATTTAAGAAATTTATTGTATATGGATAGTAATCTGAAGTAGAGAAAAAGGAAATAAAAGCTTGGAAGGTTAGTCGTTTTTTAGATTGGGATTATGAATTTAATGAATAAATTGAAAGACAAAAGGGAATAAAAAATATGATGAAGAAAAAAATAAGGATGGTAATTATATGTATAAGATGATTTTTTTAGATCTAGATGGTACTTTATTAAATGATTGTAAAGAAATTAGTCAAGAAAATATAAATCTTATTGAAAGAGCTTATAATGAAAAAGGGATTATATGTGTGTTTGCAACTGGTAGACCATTAGAATATGTAGACGAAATATGTAATTCATATGATCGCTTTTTTGTTAATTATATAATTGCAAATAATGGCGCTATTATAAGGGATAATAAAAATGGTGAAGTTATTTATAAAGCTTCTATTACAAATGCACAGCTACTAGACCTTAAGAATATCTTTTTAGAGGAAAATGCTGATTATATGATTGTTTATACAGATAAACAACAAATATTAAGAGAAGCAAGGAATGATGAGGCATTAAAAGACTCAGCAATAATAGTCAATAAAAAAGATTCAGAACTCAAACATATAGAAGATACCATAAAAAAGAATCCTAATCTTTCAAGCTTGTTATGTATGATAGGAGGGGAGACTTCAGCATTAGAAAATATCATTTCTAGATTACAGGAAATAAAAGGGCTAGAAACACCTGGTATTGGGAATTATTCACATAAAACAAAAACATACGCATTTGAATCTAAATTTATTGATGTTATGAAAAAAGGTTGTAGTAAAAAGAATGCTATATATTATTTGGCAGATAAATTAAAAATAAAAAAAGAGGAAATCATTGTAATGGGTGATGGAAGCAATGATTTATCAATGTTTGAGTGTGCAGGATTAAAAATAGCAATGGAAAATGCTAATGAAAAATTAAAAGAAAAAGCAGATTTTATTACAGCAAGTAATAATGATAATGGGGTTGCAAAAGCAATTCAAAAATTTGTATTTAATGAAACATAAACAAATATATATAAACAGAAGAGGTACCTATTTTATGGTACCCTCTTAAACTTTTTATATGAGTTAATAAGAATATATATTATAAAACAATTAAAGAGATTGCTTTTACAATCTCTTTAACAGTATCACTTTTTATTACAAAACATATGATTACTTTATTTTTTAAAATATTTATGATATTATGACGAAGATAATAAAATTGGGTAGTGTAAAGTAGTCTATGAAAAAATAGAATATGAAAACATTATCCAGAAAATGTAAAATAGTACATTGAAAAGT
>CALXEX010000005.1 GCA_944387445.1 uncultured Clostridia bacterium
TTGATAGGTTGGAGGTGTAAGTGCAGTAATGTATTAAGCTGACCAATACTAATAAATCGAGGGCTTAACCACAATTTTAAAATAAAGAGAAAAAGATCTTAAAACTTATTTTTCATCTATGTATTTTTGAGTGTGCTAGAAATTTTAAAAAAATGTAAAAAAGTACTTGCAAAAATAAATTACTTATAGTATAATGCGAAGGTACAATGAAAAGTTAATAATTTTCTGGTGATGATGACATTTAGGGTAATACCTGTTCCCATTCCGAACACAGAAGTCAAGCCTAAGTGTGCCGAAAATACTTGTGGGTTACCCTGCTGGAAAGATAGGTTGTTGCCAGATTTTAATATATTCCTCTTTAGCTCAGTTGGTAGAGCGCTCGGCTGTTAACCGATAGGTCGTTGGTTCGAGTCCAACAAGAGGAGCCATAAAATAGCAGATAAGAAATTATCTGTTATTTTTTTTGCTTGTTCGCTAGTTTTTCTATTAGAAATCATATATAATATGAAATAAGGATGTAAAAATTTCTAATAGTAAAATTAATAAACAAAATATGAAAGCGAGATACAGATGAAAATTTTAATATCAAGTTTTAGCAATAATCAAGTAAACGAAGATAGTTTTATACCAAATAAAATAGGATTAACTTTTTCTTGTGTGGAAGAATGTGAGAAAGAATTAAAAAAATTAGGTAATGATGTAGAACATATTTGTATTAATAGAAAGAATATTCAAAAATGTTTAGCTTGTGGAAAGAGAGGCTGGGGTATTTGTTTGGATGAACATATATGTATTCAAAAAGATGATTTTAATGAAATTTATAAACATATGGGAGATTTTGATGCATATGTATTTATTACACCAGTTTATTTTCATGAAATGAGTGAATCTGCTAAAACATTTTTTGATAGATTAAAAAGATGTGACGCATTTAATGACAATTCAAAAATAAAAGGAAAGAAAATAGTTTGTATTGCTTGTGCAGGAGGAAGTGGTACTGGAACAGAAGAAACACTGAAAGCATTTGATACATTAAATTATTTTTTAGGAACGAAAATGCATGCAAGAATTCCTATAACAAAAACAAATTTTGAAAAACAAAAAGAAGTTATAGATGATGCAATGAATTTACAGGACAATTAATATTAAAATAAAATTAAATTAGATTAGATAAAGTACTATAAATTGAAAGGAAAATAAAATAATGAAAAAATAACACAAAGAAGCAAAAATAGCAGATAATTTCTCATCTGCCATTTTTTGCTAGTTTCAATTTTCCTATAACGTAGACAAAATATTTTTAATTTGTTCTTTAATCATATTAAGTGCAACTTTGTTGTTACCACCTTCAGGAACAATAAGATCAGCGTTCTTTTTGCTATATTCGACAAATTGTTCATGCATGGGTTTAACAGTAGAGCAGTATTGTTCAATAACAGAATCAATACTTCTTCCACGTTCATTAACATCACGTACAAGGCGTCTAATAAAGCGAATGTCAGCATCTGTATCAACAAAAATTTTAATATCCATTAAATCTCTAAGGGCTTCATTTTCAAAAATAAGAATGCCTTCAACAATAATAATTTTTTTTGGTTCGACAAGAACAGTCTCTGCTTCTCTATTATGTTTTACAAAAGAATAAACAGGATGTTCGATAGATTGACCTTGTTTTAGAAGTTTCAAATGTTGTATTAAGATATCTGTATCAAAAGCAAGAGGATGGTCATAGTTTAATTTTTGACGTTCCTCAAAAGTAAGCTCATCATGTTGTTTATAATAAAAATCATGACAAAGGACAGTAATGTCATCCCCAAATTCCTTTTTTAAATTTTCAGCTAAAGTAGTTTTTCCTGATCCGCTACCTCCAGCTATTCCAATGATTATAGGTGTCATAATGTATCCTTTCTAACATATAAATTTAACTATATCTATTATATGACATTTTTAGACATATCACAAGTATAAAGCGAAAATATCCTAAAAATTTAGGAATATAATAAAAAGAAAGTGAAATATAATATAAAAAGGCATATTTTCGTTAGTATATATTGGTAATAAAAAATATTCAAAATATTTAAAAAAACCATTTACATTTAAAGAAAATTTGTATAAAATATATTTAAATGTGTTAATTTGTCGTAAACGAAAGAAAATCAAAAATGAAAGGGAGTATATCAATGAAAATATTGATGTTAACATGGGAATATCCACCAAGAGTCGTAGGAGGAATTGCAAGAGTTGTCTATGATTTATCAAGAACTTTATTAAAAGATGGTCATGATGTAACAGTCGTTACATATAAAGATGGTGATGCACCATATTTTGAAGATGATAAAGGTGTAAAAGTATATCGAGTAGATAATTACATGATAAATCCAAATAATTTTATAGATTGGATTATGCAATTAAACTTTAATTTAATTGCAAAAGCAAATGAAATTATAGCAGAACAAGGAAATTTTGATGTCATTCATGCACATGATTGGTTAGTCGCATATGCAGCAAAAACTTTAAAGAATTCATATAATATACCAATTGTTGCTACAATACATGCAACAGAATCTGGAAGAAATAGTGGAATTCATGATGAAACACAAAGATATATTAATGATACAGAGTGGATGTTAACATATGAAGCATCAGAGGTAATTGTAAATAGTAACTATATGAAAAATGAATTACAAAGATTATTTGGATTGCCTTATGAAAAAATAAATGTTGTACCAAATGGTGTTAATTTAAATCTATTTAATGGTATCGAAAGAGATTACAATTTTAGAAGAAGATTTGCTATGGATAATGAAAAAATTATATTATTCATGGGAAGATTGGTTTATGAAAAAGGTGTGCAACACTTAATTAGTGCTATGCCTAAAATTTTAAATGGATATCATGATTCAAAATTAGTTATTTGTGGAAAAGGTGGCATGCTAGAAGAATTACAAGCACAAGTCAATAGCATGGGAATTGCTAACAAAGTATATTTTGCAGGATACATGCAAGGAAAAGATGTACAAAGAATGTATAAAGCAGCCGATATAGCTGTATTTCCAAGTACATATGAACCATTTGGAATCGTAGCACTAGAAGCGATGTTATCAGAAAATCCAGTAGTTGTATCTGATATAGGTGGATTAAATGAAATTGTTCAACATAGAGAAAATGGAATGAAGGCATATTGTGGAAATCCAAATTCTATTGCAGATTCTATCCTAGAACTATTATATGATCACAAACTATGTGCAGATATAACCAAAAAAGCAAAAAATAAAGTTAGAAATGAGTATAATTGGAGCAAGATTGCTCAAGATACACATTTCACATATCAAAAAGCTATTTGTCAATCAATGGCTGAAAAACAAAAAAGAGAGCTTGAACAAGAAAGAGCTAAGAAAACGAAAAAGACAATTAAAGGTGATAATGAAATTACAAATCTACTTAACTTTAGAAAACGTCATCAAGCTTATGCATAGAGAGCTAAAGATAAGAACAATAAATTTTATGATATAAAAAGGCTAACCATTATTTTGATGGTTTGCCTTTTTTTGTGGTATAGAAAAAATGGCTTTTTCCTATACCACAAAAAACAACGTTGCACAGAAAAATTGCGTAGCAATTTTTCGCGTCGACAAATCTTTACGCTTCTTCGAGAACTTAAATATATATAGTTAAGTTAGAAAAGTAGAGAAAAGTTTTCGCGAAGCGAGATTTGTCCATGAAATTTACTTGTTTTGGTACAACACTAAGATACGAAAAATAAAAAATTAAAGAAATTTCACAAATTCTACAAATTTAGCAAAAAAATGGTGTATAATAGAAACATATCAAGAAAGAAACATAGAAACCTATTCAGAAAAGAATGTATTTAATATAAAAGTTTTTAACTAGATAAGGATTTTGAGAAAGGAATGAAAATATGGCAGAATTTAAATCAGGATTTGTAACATTAATTGGAAGAACGAATGTAGGAAAATCAACGCTTTTAAATTTATTAGTAGGAGAGAAAGTATCTGCGATAGCTAATAAGGTACAAACAACCAGAACAGCAATAAAAGGTATTGTTAATAGACCAAATTCACAAATTATTTTTACAGATACACCAGGAATTCATAAACCAAAACATAAATTAAATGAAACGATGAACGAAACTTCTTTTGCGAGCATACCAGACGCAGATGTTTTATTATTTTTAATTGAGGCAACAAGTGAGGATATAGGAAAAGGAGATAGATTGATTTTAGAAAAAATAAAAGAGGCAAAGCGAAAAACTATATTAATTATTAATAAGATTGATTTAGTAAAAAGAGAAACATTACTAAAATTAATTGATATATATAGTAAAGAATATGATTTTGAAGCTGTTATTCCAATATCTGCAACAAATATAAAATATAGAGAACCTATATTAGAAGAAATTGAAAAGAACCTAAAAGAAGGTCCAGCATATTATGATATAGAGGAATATACAGATCAAACAATGAGACAACTAGCAGAAGAGACAATTAGAGAAAAAGCATTAAAATTATTGCAAGATGAAGTACCACATGGAATTTATGTAGAAATAGAAAAAATGAAATTAAGAAAAAATAAAAATGGAGAAGAAATTTATGATATTGAAGCAACCATTTATTGTTTACGAGAATCTCATAAGGGAATTATCATTGGAAAAAATGGTGAAATGCTAAAAAGAATTGGAAGATCTGCAAGAATCGATATGGAAGAAAATTTTGGGGTAAAAATTAACTTAAAAACTTGGGTAAAAGTAAAAGAAGATTGGATTGATAAACCATCTATTGTTAATAAATTTAAATTGCAATAAAATTGTGAATAATAAAATGAAATTTGCAAAAGATAAGGATAAACTTAAAAAATGGAGATGATAGCTTATGATAAAAAAGATTGCATGGGAAGCATTTAAAAATACAGGAGACATTAATATGTATTTAGAATTAAAACAAATAGAAGATATAGAACAAAAAATGAATAAAAATGAATGGGATGTTAAAAATCAACCATTTCAAGAAGAAAAAAACAAAGAATTTTAGAGGGAAACTATGGCGACAATAAAAGTAAAAGGAATTGTACTATCAGAAAATAATATGGGTGATTATGATAAAATGCTTACAATCCTAACACCAGATTTTGGAAAAATATCTTGTGTAGCTAAAGGAGCAAGAAGACCTAAAAGTGCTCTTTTAGCTGGCACACAGCTTTTTTGCTTTGGAGAATATTTAGTATATCAAGGGACAAGTACATATCATATCAATTCTTGCGAAACGATAGAGATGTTTTACAAGATAAGAACAGATTTGGATAAATTAAAATATGCAATCCATTTAAATAAGATTGTATTAGATGTAACAGATGAAAATCAAAATTGTTACAATATACTTCAATTATATTTGAATGCATTATATATGATAGCAGAAACGGATAAAGACAAAGAATTTATTATTAGTGTATTTAAATTAAGATTATTAAGTTTATTAGGGTTTACGCCAAGGGTCATGACATGTGTTCAGTGTAGAGAAAAAGAACAGTTGCATTATTTTAGTATCAGAGATAATGGATTTAAATGTGAAGCATGTAGCAGACAAGATAAATCTTCTATTTTTATGTCTGAAAGTACTATGAATGCAATTAAATACACCATATCTGCACCAGCTAAAAAGGTATTTTCATTTAATCTAAAAAATGAATCATTAGAAGAATTTAAATTAATTACAAGAATATACTTTAATGAAAAATTAGAAAAAGAATACAAAATAGAAGATATTTTTTAGTTATCAATCAGACGAAAATAAAAAGTGTGGTAAGGTAATATTTTTATATATAAAAAGGAAACTTTCAAAAATAGGTTGAAAAAAATTAGAATAACATATATAATAAGCGTATAACAACAATGAAAACATGAAAGAAGAAGGGAGCGATTTTTATGAAAATAAAAATAATAGGAAAGGAACTAAAGATAACAGAAGCAATAAACGATTATGTTGAAAAAAAATTAGACAGAATTGATAAATATTTTGAATCTGCAGAAGCAGATGTTACTTTACGAACAGAAAAAAATGAACAAATAGCAGAAATTTGTGTAGTAGCAGGCGGAGAAAAATATAGAGCAGTAACAGAAGATAAAGATATGTATGCATCTATTGATAAAGATATAGATATACTAGAAGGACAAATTAGAAAAGTAAAAACGAAAAAAGAAAAAATGTTAAGAGAAGGCAGTATCAAAACAATGGAATTATCAGATGATAAAGTATCTGATATAACAAATGAAATTATAAAAACTTCATATTATGAAATTAAACCAATGTTACCAGAAGATGCAGTATTAAAATTACAAGAAAAACCAACACATAATTTCTTAACATTTATCAATGTAGAAACAGGAAAAGTAAATGTTATACATAAATTAAAAGATGGTAAAAACTATGGTTTAGTAGAACCAGAAGCATAAAATAAAATGAAAGCTAACCTTGAATAGGTTAGCTAAATTTATATGAAGGTAAGGGTATTTTCTAGCCATTCTATAAAAGCACATAAAAATACAAACGATTATATAATGAGGTAATTAAAATGAATAAAAAAACAAAAATTATATTGCTGGTAATTAGTGTGATATTATCAGCTGGAATTTTATGCTTTTTTTTGACAGGGTATTATTCAATTGATACAGAAAGAATATATTTCCAAGGCTATACAGATTATGCAATAAAAGATGCTTATATTAGAGATGGAAGATTCATTTCTGCTATTATTTTCGTTATTGTAGGAATATTTAATCCTGAAATAAAAACAATGCATATTATTAGTTTAATCATTTCTATTTTTATATTATCTATATGTGTTATACAGATATATGATATCATTGAAAGATGCAAAAATAGCAAAAATAGAAAAGAAAAAATTATAATGTTTTTATTAAGTTATACATATATTTTTAATTTTCTAATTGTGGATATACTTCGATTTGTAGACAGTTTTGTGATTGCAACAAGCATATTATGTTTTATAGTAGCCATTAAAAAGATGGTGATTGAAAAAAAGCAAAAAATTGGATTTTTCTTAACACTTTTGGGAGTTATCTGTTATCAAGGAACAATACCTGTATATATTGCAACGGCTGTATTAGTTAGCATATTGAAAAACAAAAAAATCAATAAAGAATTTTTTAAAAACATATTGCCTTGTGCAATTGCTATATTTGTATCAGCTTTAATCAGTCTAATATTGGTAAATTTAGTTCCAGTAATAACAGGAATGGAGTTAACAGACAGGTTGGCAGATAAAAATTTTTTAGCTACGATACAACAAAATATAAGTACAATGAATGAAACAGTCTTTTATTCGTTCTATTTATTTCCACCATATGTGTGGATAGGAATAAGCATGCTGATAGTACTTACTTCTATTATAGTTGGTATTCAAAAGAAAAAAATTGTATTTTCTGTCAATGTATTATTTGTTTTTATGATGTACATTTTTGCGGTATTGATTATGTTTCCTATACAAAATATGCAAATGTTACCAAGAGTAGCTCTTGTCATAGGACAAACTGTAAGTGGAGTATTGATATATATTTTGTGTGCAGAATTTGGAGAAACAGAAAGCAAATTTTATAAGAATTTTTTGTTAATCATTACGATTGTCTACTTTGTAATTACAATGTTTTCTATTTTGAAAAGTACATATGACTTAAAATTAGCAAATGCACTAGATAAAAATTTTGCACAAACAATCGAAAATGAGATTGAAAGATTAGAAGAACAAGGAATTGCTATTCATAAATTTGGAATACGTTATACAGGAAATGGTGAAAATATTAAAAAATATAGTGAGTTAACAAGAAGAGATTCTTCATATATAGTAGGATATACATTACAAAGATATGAATTTTATACAGGAAGGAAAATATCATCTAGAGTGCAAGACTTTACAGAAGAATTAGAAGAGGAATGTTTTAAAGAGTCGGAAGAAGAAATTCAATTTTATAACAGAGAAGATGTATTATATATATTAATCAATTTATAAGAAAACGATTCTTAAGGATGTTTACCCATTAACGATTTCTTCACCATGAAAATTACATAACATTTTTTATAAAAAAGGCAGGAAATCAAATCCTGCCTTTATGTATTTTAAAATAAAATATATAAAAACAAAATTTAACTTTCTGCCTAAAGCTAATATACAATTCGTATATTAAAGGTGTAAAACAACTATTTCATTTGTTGTTCAGCTTGTTGAATCATTTTTCTAACCATGTTACCACCTATTTTACCAGCATCTTTAGCTGAAATATCACCATTGTATCCGTCTTTTAAATTAACACCAACTTCACTAGCTACTTCATATTTGAATTTATCTAAAGCGCTCATTGCTTCTGGAACTAATTTTTTATTACTGTTATTTGCCATTGTTTATTCACCTCCAGTATATATACTTTATTAGAAAAAACGATTGCTTTTTCTAATACTAGGATTGACAATATTGAAAAAAATAAACAGGAAATTTTTTCAAAAAAACATAGATTTTAATACAATCAATAAAAATAAAAAAAATTTCATAAATAATCCAAAATTTACTATTGACATTGAAAAATAAATAAATATATAATAAATTGTAAAACAAAGGAGGAAGATATGTATAAATTCGTAGCAATCGATTTAGATGGGACAATGCTAAATCATTATGGCGAAATTAGTGAAAGGACAAAAGAAACAGTAACAAAATGTATAGAAAAAGGAATAGAAATTGTATTGGCTTCAGGAAGACCAATAGATTCCATGAAAACAATTGCTGAAGAATTAGGAATGCAAGGCTATTTTATAGCTGGTAATGGTGCTTTGGTATATGACATCCAAAAAAATGAGGTCATCTATAAAAATTGTATTAAAAAAGAAAAAGTATTAGAAATCATAAACATATGTGAAGAAAATAGTATTGCATATAATATTTATACAGAAAAAGTAATATTAACACCAAATTTAAAATTTAATGTATTATATTATTATAAAGAAAATTTAGAAAAAGAAGAAGAAAGAAAAACCAATATTAGTATTGTCGAAAATATGTATGAATATGTGAGTCAGATGAAAGAAGAAAATTTTTTAAAAATTACAATTTGTGATGAAAATAGTAGTATCTTTCATTCTATAACGAAAAAAATAAAAGAAATCAATGAAATAGAGGTTTTAGATATTGAGCATATGTCTAGAAAGATAATCAAGCAAGGAACAGAAGAAATTCCTGTAGAATATTTTTATACAGAAATTTCGGCAAACAATGTAGATAAATGGAATGCTATAGAATTTTTAATAAAGCGCTTAGATATACAAGCAGATGAAGTTATAGCAATTGGCGATAATATCAATGATAAAAAAATGATAGAAAATGCTGGAATGGGAGTTGCAATGAAAGATAGTACACCAGAAGTTATAAATATAGCAAAAGAGATAACAGATACCAATGATCATGATGGTGTGGCGAAAGTGCTAGAAAAATATATATTATAGAAATATATATGATAATATTACAAAAATATTACAAAGTTATTAATTTTTTATGACACGCACGCATTTCGTTGATTTTAGAAAAGAGATGCGTTAAAATAAAATAGATAGAAATTTGTAAAAAAAAATAAAAAAATAAATATAAAGGGAGGAATTTGTAATGGCAACAAATCCAATGCAAAGAAAAGCAAGAAATTCATTTTTATTAGGAATGTTAATCATGTTAATTATCACAGGAGCTATTATTGCATTCTTAATATTACAATTAACGAATATGAAAAAGGAAGAACAAGAATTACAAGCATCATATGTTAAAGTATATACCTTAAATAGAGATGTAGATTCAGGAGAAGAACTTACATCAGCTGATTTTACCGAAGCAGAAGTAACTAATACAACAGCACCAACAGATTATATTACACCATCTGATTTGGGAACAAATATGATAGCAAAAATATCAATGACAAGAGGAACCGTGTTATCAAGAGAAATGATATACATAGATGAAACTGTAACAGGAAATGATGTTAGAAAACAAGAATATAATATGTTTTTATTACCAACAGATTTAGTGACAGGTGATTATGTAGATGTTCGTCTATTATTCCCTAGTGGAGCAGATTATATTGTTGTATCTAAAAAACAAGTAGAAATACCAAATATTGCGGGAGTAGACTCAACAGATACAATATCAATTGAATTAAGTGAAGATGAGATTAATACATTAAGCAATGCTATTGTAGAGGCTTTTAAAGTAGATGGAGCTAAATTATATGTAAACAAATACACAGAACCAGGAATACAAGAAGCTGCAATACCAACATATCCAGTAAATTACGATGTAATGCAGTTAATCAACTCAAATCCAAACATTGTAAATGAAGCAAGACAAGCTTTATGGGAGCGTTACAATGATTCATATCAAAGAAATGAAGTAATTAACCCAGCCGTAACAAATGAAGATGCGGATAGTAATTATCAATCAAATATGAATGATAGTATTTCAGATTCTATAACAACAAGACAAGAATATTTAGAAGGCTTATCAGCACAAGCTGCAACTACCAGTACATCTAAATAATTATATAGAAAGGAAGTTAGTATGAAAAAAGTAGGATTTATAGGAACATATGACAAAACAGACTTAATACTAAATGTAGCAAAAATCTTGACTACTATGAGAAAAAAAGTAATTGTGGTCGATTTGACCTTAACACAAAAAGCAAAATATGTTGTACCAGTCATAAATCCTACGATTACATACATTACAGACTTTGAAGATATTGATGTTGCTGTAGGATTTAAAAGCGAAGATGAAATAAAAGATTATTTAGGACTTACGCAAAAGGAAAAATTACCTTATGATATTATGTTAATGGATGTAGATGATTCTGAAATGGTTGAAAAATTCAACTTAGTGAATGATGCTAAAAATTATTTTGTTACAGCATTTGATTTATATTCATTAAAAAGAGGATTAGAAGTATTAAGTAATTTAAAAACACCAATGGAATTAACAAAAATTTTGTTTACAAAAGAAATTCTAAAAGAAGATGATGACTATTTGAATTTTCTATCACTAGGATATAAAGTTATGTGGAATGAATATAGAATCTATTTCCCAATTGAAAATGGGGATGGAGCAGTGCTTGCAGAAAATCAAAGAGTGGCAAAAATAAAATTCAAAAAATTAAGTACACAATATAAAGATGGCTTAGTTTATATTGTAGGGGAAATCTTAAATGATACAAGTGAAAATCAAATAAGAAGGGCTGTTAAAATCATAGAAAGAGGAGTATAAAGCATGTCAATTGTAACATTTTATAATAGTAGTATAGAGCAAACCGGAAAAACAATGTCAATTGCTGCAATTTCTACATACATGGCAATAGAACATAATTATAGAATACTAGTTATTTCAACAACAAATCGTCCAGACCCATTAAAAGAATGCTTTTGGGAACAAAAGAAGAAAAAAAGAAATCTTGGGATTTTTGGTCCTAATGCAGCTTTAGAGGTTGAAAATGGTGTAGAGGGCTTAGCAAGAATGATTAGAAGTAATAAAATATCACCAGACATTATTACAAACTATACAAAAGTTGTTTTTAAAGATAGGTTTGAAATATTACTTGGTTGTGAAGTACCACCAAGTGACGGGACAATCGTAGAAAAATTTTATCCTAATATTATAAAATCAGCAAATCAATATTATGATTTAGTATTTGTTGATTTAGATGAAAATGTAGATGAAGAAACAAGAAAAACGATTATACACGATTCAGACATTGTGGTTATCAATATGTCACAAAGATTGAGAAGCATCAATAAATTCTTAGAATTAAAAAACAAAAATCAAATACTTGCTTCACAAAAATCACTAATATTAATTGGAAGATATGATAAATATTCTAAATATAATTCTAAAAATATATCTAGATATTTAGGAGAAAAAAATCAAGTACTAACAATACCATATAACACCTTGTTTTTTGAAGCTACAGAAGAAGCAGGTGTACCAGATTTGTTTTTGAAATTTAGAAGAAATTTAGACCCAGAAGATAGAAATGCATTTTTTATAGAAGAAATCAAAAGAGCTTCTGAAAATATAATGTACAGATTACAAGATTTGCAAATGAAGATATAAAAGAAAGGAGACCTTATAATGACAATAACAAATATACTACTAATTTTAGTGGTTTTAGGAATTGCTGTATTTGCAGTCTACTATGTTCTTAAAAAGAAAAAGACTGAAGAGGTAGAAGATGCAATTAATGTAGATGATAAAACATATACATTAGATGTCATGAAAGCTTTTATCAAAAGAAGGCTAGATGAGATAACAAAGGTCAATTTATATGATATAGGTCTTTCAGAAGAGGAATTAAAAAGAAGAAAAAATAAAAAATATGAATTAAAAAAGGCTTTAAAGGGTTGTACATATGGTGATGTAAATGATAAAAAATATGTTAAAGAGTTGATATATGATTTATTAGCACAAGAATATGGTGTAGATGAAACAAATATATCAAAAGCAATCCCTTTTGATGTACCATCATTATTAACTGCACAAGATAAATTTGATATTTTAATATATGTATACAAAAAAGAATTTGGCTATGAAGCATTATCTGAATTAATCAAAAAATACAATCTAGATGTATTAAAATATGTTGAAGGGGAAGCAAAACCATCTTATGTTATTACAGAACAAGAAATCAATGATATATATGAAAAAGAAAATATCACATTATCTTTCTCAGATAAATTATCTGTTGTTGTACAAAGAATTTATCAACATTATAAAGGATATAGCAGTATTGATGAGATTAGAGATATGAATATAGATGGTGTTTCTGGTGGTGTATCAGGATTACCAGAAAGCTTTTTAAGCCAAGTAGCACAAACAGATGGAGATTATTTAAGTCAAATTGCTGAGCATAAAGTACCAAGAGCTTGTGATAGTATTTGGATTATGTTTAGAGGTAAATCTATTCGTTTAGCTTTTCTATCATTTGGTACTGAAGCGGAACTAAAAAGAGTATGTCAAAATATTTATAAATATAATAACCCAGGACAGTTATCAGACACCAATGGTTATAAAATCAATGAAATGAAAGATGGTTCTCGTGTTGTTGTTGTAAGACCATCAATGTCAGAAACATGGGCATTTTTCGTAAGAAAATTCGATGTTAAGAGAGCAGCACTAGAACAAATTGTTCATGGACCAGGAAAAGAAAATGCAATAGATTTACTAAAATATTTAGTAAAAGGTGCAAGAATTATCTCACTAACAGGAGAGCAAGGATGCCGGAAAAACAACTATGCTTATGGCTATGATTGAAAATATATACGAAACAATGAACCTTCGTATTACTGAGACAGCATTTGAGTTACACTTAAGAAAAATTTATCCAACAAGAAATATTTTATCAATGAGAGAAACAGAAACCATTTCTGGACAAGACTGTTTGGACGTTCAGAAAAAGACAGATGGTTCTGTTAACATCATCGGTGAGGTTGCAACAGACCCCGTAGCATCTTGGATGATTCAATCTGCACAGGTTGCATCAAAATTCACCTTATTTACACACCACGCAAAAACTTTCCCAGACTTAGTAACTGCATTAAGAAACTCAATGTTAAGAGCAGGTGTATTTAAAGATGAAAAAACAGCAGAAGAGCAAGTTGTACAAGTATTAAACTTTGACATTCACTTAGTAAAAGACTTTAGAGGAAGAAGATACATAGAAAGAGTAACAGAATGTATACCAGTAGAAAACAAAAATGAATATACATTTGATCATAGAAACGAAAAAACATTAGAAGGAAAATTTGATAAATTTTTCGATAATGCAACACATTATTTTACAAAATCAACAGACAAAAAATTATATATTTATAGAAACATATTAGAAAATATTGATGGAGAATATGTTATGACAAATCCAATTACAGATCAAAACATAAAAGAAATGAGAAACAATATGGATGAATCAGACATTGAAGGATTTGATAATTTTATTGAAAGAAATTGGGGTACTCAAAAAAGACAGATAGCACAAAGAAGTAGACTAACCACAGCAGAAGAAAGAAGAGGAAGACCAAGAAAAAGCGAAATATAGAAGAAAAGGAGGTGCTATTTTAAGTGTCTAACCAAGTTATTTTTTACATAATGGGTGGATCGGTAGCTGTATTAGTGATAATTATAATCATGTACTATATATTATCTAAGAAAATGCAGAAATCAGAATATAGGCAAATCAAAAAATTACAGCAAGGAACAAAGGAAAAAAGCTTTTCAACAGAAATTCTGTATCAAAGATTATATGTTCGCTATATACGAATACCATTTTTAAAACGATACATATTAAAATTAAGACGTAGATTAGAAATCATTAATATTGATGATGAATATAATACCAGAAAAGACTCAGCAAAAATATTAACAAGGGCACTTGCAATAGTAATTCCAATAATTATCTTAACGATTATCATAACACATAGTAGTTATTTAATCATGTTTACATTATTAATATTTGAATTATTTATGATAGATACATTGATAGATGGTTCAATAGATAAAAAGGACACCAACTTGTTAAAAGAACAACTAGATTTCTTTTCAGAAATCAGACATGCTTATCATGAATTTAATATGGTAGAAGAAGCTATATATCAAGTATCACAAGATGATGAACGAGATATATCCAGACAAGGTGATAAGATATATGAGACTTTAATTGCAGATGATCCTGAAATGGAGTTAGAGAAATATTATGATATTGCACCAAATGTATTTTTGAAAGAATTTGCAGGTATATCTTATTTAACAAAAGAGTTTGGAGATAGAAAAGTAAATGGTGCTTCACTATACTTAAGAAATATTAATAATATTACAAAAGAAATGCAATTAGAGATTTTAAAAAGAGATAAATTAAATTATGTTTTCCAAAGTTTATCTTTAATATCTATTGCACCAATACTATTATTAGAACCATTAAAAAGTTGGTCAATCAGCAACTTTGCTTTCACGCAAAGTTGGTATAATGGAAAACCAGGAATGATTGTTCAAATTTTAATATTGATTTTAACAATTATATGTTATATATTAGTTAGAAGATTAAAAGATAATGGATCAACAGGAATGAATACAAAGAATACAGAAAATCCATGGCAAGCAAAATTATATAAAAATAAAGTCATCAAAAAGATTGTGGATATGTTTATTCCAAAAGAGGGAACAAAAGAGTACAGAAAAAATACGCAATTGTTAAAAGATGCTGCATCACATTTAAGAATGGAATGGCTATATATTAATCGAATTACCTTAGCAATTGCAACTTGTATTGTTTCACTATTTGTATTTATCTATCTACATAAATTATCAATTGATTATGTATATACACAACCAACAACGGAGTATAACATATTACGGTGAAATGACAGAAGCAGAAACAGAAGATGCAATGGAATTAACCAGACAAGATAATGCCATTATTGATCAATTCAGAGGAAATTTAAATACAACGGTTGAGCAAGTTAGAATTGTTGTAGCAAGGACAGACTATTTTGAAGAAGGAACAGACATTGAAATTACAGAAGATGCAGAAAGAATTTTTGATAAAATTCAAGTTGTCAATAGTGAATATTTAAAATGGTTTGAAGTATTATTATCTTTCGTATTTGCCATTATTGGCTATATGTCACCAATTGCCTTGTTGATGTTCCAAGCAAAAATGAGACAGATTGAAATGGAAGATGAAGTTATGCAATTCCAAACAATTATCTTAATGCTTATGAGAATTGAAAGAGTAAATGTAGAGATGATTTTGGAATGGCTAGAAAGATATGCAAATATCTTCAAGGAGCCAATTGGAAAATGTTTGAATAACTATGAAGCAGGTGCATGGGAAGCACTAGAAGAAATGAAAGAAGAAATTAGTTACATGCCACTTGTCAGAATTGTAGAAAGTATGCAAGCAGCAGTAGAAAAAATACCAATTAAAGATGCATTTGATGAATTAGAATCAGAAAGAGATTATTACCAAGAAAAAAGAAAAGAATCAAATGACAGATTAATTAAAAGAAAAGGAATGATAGGAAAAGCAATTGGATTTGCACCAATGATATGTATGTTTGTAGGATATTTAATTGTGCCATTAGTATTTATTGGATTAACAAGTATGTCAAGTTCAATGGCAAGCATATCATCACAAACAATATAATGCAGTAAATTTTGACGGATATAAAAATATAAATATAAACGATAGGTAGTTTATGTCCGATAAAAGGAGGAAAAGCAATGGAAAATGCATCAAAAGCGTTACTAATTGCTGGAGGTGTATTAATTTCTTTAATTGTTGTTAGTGGATTTATCTTGGCAATGCGATATATGGGGGATTTTCAAACAGCAAACCAAAATGCCAAATTAGAACAACAAACACTAGAATTTAACAGTGCATATGAAAGTTATAATCGAGACAATATAAGAGGAAATGATATTGTATCATTAATGAATCGAGTTTCAGATTATAATACAAGGAAAGTACAAGAAGGGTATACAGAAATGCAAGTGACTTTTACAATTCCGCAAGATATCATTGATAATAATATATGCTTTGAATCACCAAGTGTATTAGTAACAAGGACAACCTATACGGAAGATGAAATTGATGAAATTGTCGGTATTCCAGATTCGAATAATGCAGGATTCTCTGTTCGTGGAGTTGAAAATAAATATGGTCAAAAATATGCAACACAATTAGCAAAGGAAATTTCCAATATTAGGGACCTAAAAAACTCACATAAATCAAGTTCTGAAATAGATGAAGAATTTGCTAACATGTATAGATTTCCGAAAAAAGTGAGTGACTATGGAGGAATTGAACAGGTGTACAAAGATGCGAAATTGTATTATGAATATGTACAATTTAAAAGAGCATATTTTGATTGTATCAATACAGAATATGATGATAAAACCAACAGAATTATCAAAATGGAATTCAAATGTACAGGAGTAGGAGTTTAGTATGGAAAATGCATCAAAAGCCTTGTTAATGGCAGGAAGTGTGTTATTAGCCATTATGATTGTTTCTTTAGCAATGTATTTATATGCAAATTTTTATGAAGAAACATCACAAATAGAGGGAAATATTGAGGAAAGCCAAGTTATGCAATTTAACAATCAATTTACGAAATATGAAAACAACAATAAAGTAACCATTTATGAAGTTCTTTCTATGGCAAATTTGGCAACACAAAATAATAAGCAATATCAATTTGAAAAACAAACTGCTACAGGAGACAATTATTATATATCTGTGTTCTTAGAAGGAAAAGGGTATATAGAATATGGCCTTTCAGATTTAGAAAGAAATATACAAAACACATATAATGAATATATAACAGAACAAGTAAGCAATATTACTGCCTCAACAGGCTTAAAATATTATAAAGTACAAGCTGAAATTAGTCCTTCAACCCAAAGGGTATATCAAGTAACTTGTACTGAAAGATAAAGGTGAAACATGAAAAAGTTTATGATATTCTTAATTGGAATTGGTATTATTGTGACAATTATAGCAGGTATTTATTTAAAATGTAGAATGCTGATAAACGAAACAAAAAGCGAGAATCGTCAATATGAAGATTATTACGAAAAAGAAATATATGGTACAGATTTAGCAACTCTAATTAATAGAGTCGTAGATACAAATACGAAAAATGAAGTAGAAAAAGATGAAAAAGGACAATATATAGACAATGGAAAAAATTCTATTCGCATCGATATTCACTTTTTAGATGATGATCGTATTCATACATTAGAGGAAATTTACAATAGTGATACAGGCGTTTTTGTACAATACTATAATCAGATAAAATTTAAATGTACAAAAATAGAATATCATAACCAAACAGGAAAAGTTAGCTATTTATATTTTGAACAAATGGCTACTACATAAAGATGTTATTAAAGTTACTAAATTTATTTAGTAAGCAAATATATAAATATTTTTTTAATAAAAGGAGGAATTTATTATGGAGAATGCATCAAAAGCTTTAATCATCGCAGGTGCTATATTACTTGCAATCTTAATTATTTCATTAGGAATTTTAATTTATAACCAAGCATCAGGAGTTGTAACAAATAATAGTATGGATGAGGTGTCTATCCAAACATTTAACAACAAATTTTTACAATATGCAGGAGAACAAAAAGGTTCTAGTGTAAGAGCATTAGTTTCACAAGTAAATGCTAGTAATGCTGCTGATAACAGTTTAGGAACAGTTACAATTACTGGGGCAAATAGTGTTAGTACAGGTGCAACATATAACGTTTCTGTTAAAATAGATAGCGCTACTGGATTAGTTAATCAAATTGACGTTACATCAGCTCCATAAGTAGCACTTATAGTGTTATGTAAGGTTAATATAAGACAATAAAATGAAGAAAGGATGATATGTGTGGAAAATGTGGCAGAAGCCTTAAAAATGGCAGGAGAAATGTTACTATTTATACTAGCTTTGGGTGTAAGCATATCATCCTTTTCACAAGCTAGAGAAACATCAGATATGTTACTAAAATATACAGATAGAGAATATGTTACACAATATCAAGGTGTTGGTACAACACAAAGAGTTGTGGGAGAAGAAACGGTTATTCCAACCATTTATAGAGCATATAAAGAAAATTATAAAATTTATTTTTATAACACAGACGGTTCTCCAAGAGAATTATATACTGTTACAAATACACAAACTTTAGTAGAAACTTCAGTTAATGCAATTGAGTCAGAAAGACCAACATTAGGAGAAGATTGGCAAAAAGATAATTTTATAATGGCATTATTATATGGTACAAATGCAGAATTAGAAGATCAATATGGAAATTTGATTTCATTTGATCAATTTGAAACATCTTTAAATACAGGAAATTCTATCTATCACTTGAATAGAAATGGAATTTATGATATAATAATAAAGAACAATAGATTTGAAGAATATTTCGGAGTATATTATCCAAGTCAAGCTAGAGAGGGAGCTGGAGATAATGCAGATGGAGCAGGTGCTAATGTAAATGCACAAACAACAACTGAATCTAAGATGAGGGTAATATCCTACTATATTTATTAAGGAATTATACAATATAATAATGTTATTATAAGGAGGGATGGCTATGTCTATGGGAGATGCATTTGGAACCGCTCTTGTATATCTTGCAACAGCAATTATTATGTTTGGTGGACCTTTGTACATATTATCTGCTAATAATGATGATATGTCACAAACTGCTTTGCAAGTAGAAGTAGCAGAACATGCAGATAACGTTGGAAAAACGGGAATTTTAACAGAAGATGACTATGCTTCTTTAGTGCAAACTGTATCAGCAGATGGAACAGCAAAAGAGATTGAAATGCAAATAGGAAGAGTTGATGAAAACCCAAGTAAAAAAACAACACAAACCAATTATACAAAATATGGTGAAAATGCAATGTATTATATTTATACAAATGATATAGTTAATATGTTAAAACAAGATGGGGCCGTTATTTTTAATCAAGGAGATACATATTCAATAAGTGTTAAAAATAAAACACAAACATTAAATAATATGTTAACAAATATATTTTATTCAGTACCTCCAGGTGCCACATATACATTGGCTGCACAAGCTAGTGTCACTTCTACAGTGAATGGAGACTTGTAGCTAGAAAATATCATATAAGATAGGATAGCCTGTAATTAACATTACAGGCTATTAAAAAATAAAGAAACAAAGGAAAGTGAATATATGAGAATTCAAAATTTAGCCATTATTTTTATCATTATTATGTTGCCAATTGCATTAGTATTTTTATATTATATAGATGCACAGAGAAATACAATAGAATTACAAATTTCATATGATGCTAAATTAGATAATGCAACAGAAGCAACTATTCAAGCATTTCAAATGAATACAGCCAATAGTAGTACATCTGATATTGTTAATTCAAAAATCAGAGATATTGAAGCTGCTGCAAATAGTTTTTTTACTGCATTAGCCACAGATTTCAACTTAGCTGGATATAATAGTGATGCTTTAAAAGGATATGTGCCCGCACTTGTATTTACGATGTATGATGGATTTTATATATATTCTCCATTTGAAAATACATTAGATGAAGAAACCGCGAATAATTTAGCAACAAATCCAAGCGCAGAATATCATGCAGATGAACAAGTAACAGGATTAAAACCATATATATATTATAGTTGTCGATATAAAACAGGAAATATTGATGTTGTCATTACCTATTCATTAGATAATTACATTACGATTCAAGGAACAGCAAATGGTAAATATATTAATGATGCAGGGTATTTAATTAATAATATAACCAACATAAATGAAAGCGCAGAAACTTTAACATATAGAGGTGTGACAATCGGAAAAGAAAGTGCATTATCTGAATATATTGGTGATGAGCGATTTACATATATTAAAATCAATGGAGCAAAATATTATTATGATGCATCTGCCAATGGAGGTAGTGGGGACTGGTTTCAACTTTTAAATGGAGAAAGAATATATCCGCAAGGAGCTTTTAATAGTGTAGAAAACGATATGGCTTATCGATATTATAAAGAAGCAGCAGATTTTAGAAACAGGATATTCAACGAATATCAATTAGGAAATTTAAAAGCTTCAGATGCAGTAGATTCAAATGGACAACCTTTGCAAGCATTAACAGATGCAGATGGTAATGTTATTTACGATTTTATCAATCAAGGAGATTATAAGATTTTTGCTTATCAAGAAAATGGAATATCTATAGAAGAACCAAACTCTAATTTTAATCAACATAGAATGGCAGTTATCCGCTATGTTATTGAAAGTAATTTATCTGTAGCTTTGGCAAACTATAATTCTTATAGAGGGAATATAGAATACAATTTTCAAATGCCCAAATTAGCAGAAGAAGATTGGGATAATATATTAAACAATGTTAGTGTAATTAGTTTCTTACAAGGATTAAGTATTGGGGGAAAAATGTATAATGGATATTCTGTTATCAATAATAATATAAATGAAGAAGTAGTAACAGAAAATTCTATATATATTACAACAACTGATGGATATTTTCATAAAATAACATCTACAGAATTGCCAACAGCGAATAATTTAGATAGAGGTGTTTTTAATATTGATTTTACAAAAAAGAATTATTATGAAGACGATGGAACTATTCATTATTATCATCCACAAACCCATTTAGGGTGTTATCATTGTTATGTTTTACAAAATAGCAATACTATAGTAGATAATGTATATAAATATCTAGATAGTATTAGTACTACAGATACAGGTAAGAAAGTAGCAAGTTTATATTATACAGCATTAGGTAGAGAGAGATACAGTATGTATAAAGTATTTAGAAATCCAACAGAACATAAAGCTTTATTTGCACCATAAAATAGCTGTATAAAAAAGAGTCAAATTGTGATTTTTCACAATTTGACTCTTTTTTACGTTTTTTAAAAATAAATGTATATAAAAAAATTAAGAGTTCATACTATTTATAAATGAAAGTAGGAGAAAATATGTATAAAAAAATTTTTAGTAGAGTAGTTATATTCATTTTTTTGTGTATCATATATATTTATATATTGGTGATTGAAGCCATACCAGAAAAAATTACAATATTTGAAGGAGAAGATATATCTTTAAAAACATTTTTTGGAATTACTTTAAATGCAGAGGAAAATGTATTAACAGTTTCTGCTAATACAGGACAAAAAACAATTCATACAATAGGAAATGAAACAGTATCTGTTAGTCTATTTGATAAATTATTTATAAAAAATGTAGATGTTTCTGTTCTTCCAAGAACGACAGTGATTCCTGTTGGAAATATCGCAGGTGTCAAATTATATACCAATGGAGTTCTAGTGGTAGGAATGTCTGAAATTGAAGGAGAAGATCGAAAAACATATAAGCCATATGAAAATAGTGGTATAGAAGAGGGAGATACCATTGTAAAAGTAAATGATACTATGATATATTCAACAGATGATTTAATTGAAAAGATTAATCTATCTGATGGAGAAAATGTAAACATACAATATATACATGAAGAAGAAACAAAAGAATGTAGCATTAGACCTGTAAAAACAGATGAGGATGAGTATAAATTAGGATTATGGGTAAGAGATAGTGCAGCAGGTGTTGGAACTGTTACATTTTATGAACCATCTACACAACGTTTTGGGGCATTAGGACATGGGATAACCGATATTGACACAGGAGATTTATTAAATATTGCATCAGGAGAATTTGTAACAGCACAAATACTAAATATAAAAAAAGGAGAAGATGGTAATCCTGGAAAAATTCAAGGAACAGTCGAAGAACAAGACACAATTGGTAAAATTAATAAAAATACAGAATTTGGAATATACGGAAAAATAGAAGATTTATCTAGTTTAAATATAGATATGACCAAAGAAATGGAAGTAGCCATGAGAGATGAAATACAAACTGGAAAAGCAACCATCTTATGTAGCTTAGACAATCAAACAGTAAAAGAGTATGAAATCGAAATAACCAAAATCTATAAAGAAAACAATTACAATAATAAAAGTATGGAAATAAAAATAACAGACAAAGAATTAATCGAAAAGACAGGAGGCATCATACAAGGAATGAGTGGATCACCAATCATTCAAAATGGAAAATTTGTAGGGGCTGTCACACATGTCTTTGTAGATTCAGCAACAGAAGGATATGCTGTATTTGGAGATCTAATGCTAAAACAATCCAAAGAAGTGAATTAATGTCGCATAGAGTTCGTTTGTCTATGCGACATTTTTACTTTTTATCCAACTAACATTGGTCCAATATTTGTAACAGTACCAGCACCTAATGTTAAAACAATATCATTTTTCTCAACATGTGTTTTTACATAATTTGCACATTCATCAAAATCTGGAATATACAACGCATCTTTACCTAAAGAATGAAGTTTAGCAACTAAATCTTTAGAAGAAATATGATAAGTATTTTTTTCTCTAGCAGCATAAATATCTAAGATAATTACATGATCAAAATTCAATAAAGCATTAGCAAAGTCATCTAATAAATTTTTAGTCCTGCTATATGTATGAGGCTGAAAAATTACCCAAGATTGATGATATTTTTTATTCATTAATGATTTTGCAGTAGCGATAATTTCTGTTGGATGATGACCATAATCATCATAAACACTTGCCATATTTTGAATTTTTCCTTTATATTCAAATCGCCTATGAGCTCCTGTGAATTCTAAAAGTGCAGATTTTACAATATCTAATGCGATATGATATTGCATACAGATAGAAATACAAGCAAGGGCATTTGAAACATTATGCTTACCAGGAACAGATAATTGAAAGGTATCTAAGAATTTATTATGATAGTACACATCAAATTTTGCAAATCCATCATCATTAAATTCAATATTTGTAGCATAAACATCCGCATTTTGGTTAGAGATACCATATGTAGAAACAGTTGCTTTGGTGTAATTTGATAATTCTAAGCAATTTGTATCATCACCATTCAAAATTAAGATACCATCATCAGGTAATAGTTTGACATATTTAATAAAGGCTTTTTTTATATTTTCAAGATTTTTAAAATAATCTAAATGCTCATTATCAATATTTAAAATAATTTCTGCTTTAGGACTAAATTTTAAAAAACTTTCAACATATTCACATGCTTCTATAATAAAATGTTCACTATTTCCTACTCGATAATTTCCATCTAATTGTTTTAAATAAGCACCAACTTGTATGCTAGGGTCTGTTAAAGCTTTTACAAAACAAAGAGAAACCATAGAAGTTGTAGTGGTTTTTCCATGTGTTCCAGAAATACAGATGGTATCTTTAAAACATCTAGTGATTTCACCTAAAAAATCAGCTCTTTCAATTGTTGGAATATGTAACTTTTTAGCTTCTAGCATTTCAGGATCTTCAGGTTTTATAGCTGCAGAATAAACTACAATATCGGCTTTTTGGACATCATCTATATTATGTCCAACTGTAACTTTAATACCTCTTTTTATTAAGATTTGTACAGTTTCAGAATTTGCCCAATCAGAACCAGTAACTGTAAAACCCCAGTTATGAAGAATTTCAGCAATTCCACTCATGCTGACACCACCAATTCCAATCATATGTATATTTTTATATTTTTTTAAATTATCTATCTTCGGCATGAAAAGACACTCCTTTTGTAAATATTTGATTCGCATAAAATTTCAAAAGAAATTATATAATTATATGATGAAAAATTCAATACTTTTAAAGAAATTTATGTGATAAAATACGTGTCGTACTTAAAAAAATAGGACATGGATAAATTGTTTAAAATAAAAAAATGTATACAATTTAATATATTGAAAACAAGTAAAAAGTGATACATTATTTATGGTATATATAGATTATAGAATCAAAGATATAAAGAAATAAATGTAAATATGACAATTCATTTTTCTCATAGTATAAAAAAATAAAAAAAATGTAAAAAAAAGAAGGAAAAATTTTTTTTATGGAGAATAATATTATTGTACATAAAAATTAACTATGTACAAAATATTTTTTAAAACTTAAGGAAGGTAGGTGCACTACAAAATGCAAATCACAGATGTACGTTTAAGAAAAGTAAATTCAGAGAACAGAATGAAAGCTGTTGCTTCTGTAACATTCGATAACGAATTTGTTATTCATGATATCAAAGTTATCGAAAGTCAAAATGGATTATTTATAGCTATGCCAAGTAGAAAAACTCCAAACGGAGAATTCAAAGATATAGCTCATCCAATCAATGCTGAAACTAGAGAGAAAATTCAAAAAGCTATATTAGAAGCTTATGAAGCTCCAGAAACAGAGGAATCAGCAGAATAATAATAAATGAAAAAGCACTTTTACAGTGCTTTTTTTGTTGAATAGAAAAAATCGAGTTTTTCCTATTCAACAAAAAAACAAAATTGCACAGAAAAATTGCTATGCAATTTTTCGCGTCGACAAATCTTTACGCTTCTTCGAGAACTTAAATATATATAGTTAATTTAGAAAAGTAGAGAAAAGTTCTCGCGAAGCGAGATTTGTCCTTGAATAGAAAAACCAATTTTTCCCATTATATGTTTTATCTTTCATTAGCCGTAGGAATTGCTGGTGCAATTTGAGTATTAGAAGATTTTATACGTTTTATACTCCAAAATCCTAGTTTTTTTAAATCAAGATGGACAGCATCATCTAGTAATAAAAGATCCTCAATTTGTAATAAAGAGTTTCCTATAATATTCTCTAACTTTTCTCTATTTGTTACAAGTTTATCTATGAGCCAGGTAGCACCATCGATTTCTTCTAAATCTTCTAAACGACAGTAAAAAACTCTAGCATTTATTTTATCAAATCCATATAGAATACTTCTCATAATGTCTTGCTTTATAAGAATTTTAGAATCTATTCCAAGTATACTATTTAAAAATCTTAAAATATCTGTTTCAATATGTATATCTGTTTCTGCTGTGATAATTTTAATAATTTCCTTAGTGGTAGGGATAGGAGAAAAAAAGTTTGTAAAATTCTTTTTACAAAATAAATCTTGTGCATCTTGCGCAGTAAGAAATGCACATCCTATGCTGGTAGCTTCTCCTGTAGCTTCATCTATATTTTTATAAACAAATTCAAAAACGGGATCTTCTGATGATAGTGTTTTTCTAGCAAATGAAACAAGTTCTTGTTCATTGTGAATTGTTCTTTCAGGAGTAACGATTTGTAGTATTTTTTTAGATGAATCTTGAAAGGTTGTGTGATCTAAAGCTTCATATGTTGAGTAAATATCTTCAATTTGACCATTTTCAAGATTTATTGTTCCGCGAGTTACTTTTGCGTTTACATTTACTTTTTCATTTGATTCAGGAGAATTTCCATATTTTGTGAGATATCTTTTTTGAGATACAAATTGAACAAGTAATTCTTCACCTTCTATTATGTCATATGGAGTTATTACTTTTAAAACTTCTAAATGGTTTTCTGGATTCCAAGCTTGATAATTATCTAATGCATCATATATTTCCATAGTTTCTATACATTTACCTGTTTTTCTATCGATTAATCCATATATAAATTTTGCATTTTTCCCGTGTAGATTTTCCGTGTCAGCCTTAAATATAATCTCGTCATAATATCAGATAGAATGATACTAAGTGACTTTTCTGTTAATCCAGTTTGTTCTGATAATCTATTTTCTTCTGGTGGAGTAGTCTTTGCTGGCATGCTAGTTCCTGTTAGAAGATAATATTCATTATTGCTAGCCTCATTATGTATTTGAACAAATTGTATATCTCTTTTAAAAGTTAACATATACCACAAATCTGGATTAGTTAAATTATGTATATCTAGATTTTTTAAAATTGATAAAGTCTTTTTTTGTTCATCAATATCTTGTTTTTGAGCAATATTTAGTAATTTTTCTTTTAGTACAAATAAGAAGTCAGGATAATCACAATATTGTTCAATCTTATTGAAATCAATCATTTCATTTCTTGATATTTGTATTTCTATAATTTTTAATACAATGTTTGCAATTTTTCTCTTTCCCATCTCTAATTCTATGGCGGAAGTAGTATGAGCTTTCCAATCATTTGCAATATGTAATAAAGTTTCCCACAATTCTTCTGTAGTTTTTCCTTGTATATTTTCTAAAATAGTATTTATCTTTTTTTTGTATTCATCAATTTTTTGTTTTTGTTTTAAAGCATTACCTTTTTCTATAAAAAATATTTTGATATCATATTCTAAATATGTAAGATCTTTAATAATAGATGCTTCTTCATAGCTTAGTCCTGGGATAGAATTTTTAGAATAATATAATGATACCCTGTTTTTGATATTTTCTAATCTGGCTTTATATGCTTTTGCAGTTTCAAATTCACCTAATATAGAGATTTCTAATATTTTTTCTTCTGATTGCTTAATTTCATCTAATAGGATTTCTTGTTTCGTATCAAGTTCTAAATTCATTGTAAAATTCCTTTCATTTTAAATATAAGAAGTATTTGTCATATATTTGATTTAGATATTTATTGTATATAGAAAATGTTAACTAACAAAAATATAAAAAAATGCTTATAACAATAGGATTATATCATATTTTAATACTTTTGTACAGTAAAAAATTATGTAAATAAGCAAAAATGAGATATATTGCAAGCTAAACGATAATAAACGGATAAGGGTAAACAAAAAATTATACAAATAAAACTTGAAAAATAGGCAAAAACAATGTAAAATAATATAGATTATTATTTGAAAAGAGGAAAAAAACATGTTTTTAATTGTCGGTTTAGGAAATCCTGAAAATGAATATGCCAACACAAGACATAATATGGGATTTGACGCAATTAACCAATTGGCAGAAGAATATAAAATAGAAGTAAATAAAAATAAATTTAAAGCCATTTATGGAACAGGAATGATTGAAAATGAAAAGGTAATTCTTTTAAAGCCACAAACGTATATGAATTTAAGTGGAGAAAGTATAATAGAAGCCATTCAATTTTATAAAATAGGTTTAGAAAATATTGTCATTATCTATGATGATATGGATGTAGAACCAGGAAAAATTAAAATAAGAAAAAAAGGTGGACCTGGTGCACATAATGGAATGAAATCTGTTATTGAAAATCTAAAATCAGAAGAATTTGCGAGAATTAGAATAGGAATTGGAACACCAGAATATAAAAATGATAAAATCAATTATGTTATAGGAACCATATCTTCAGAAGAGGATAGAGAAAAACTAAATCAAGGAATAAAAAAAGCGGTAGAAGCCATTATAGAAATGATGAAAAATGGAATAGATTCAGCGATGAATAAATTTAATTAAGCAAGAAAGGAAAAACAAGATGTTAGAATTAATCATAAAAAGAAAAGAAGACAAAAGGCAAATTGTTTTAGTGGAAAATGGAAAAATCATAGAATATTATGAAGAAGGACAAGAAGA
Source organism: uncultured Clostridia bacterium (assembly GCA_944387445.1). GTDB lineage: Bacteria > Bacillota > Clostridia > TANB77 > CAG-508 > CAG-269. The sequence continues at coordinate 28,057 of CALXEX010000005.1, forward strand.
TCATAAAAATGAAGGAAATATCTATATTGGTGTTGTAAAAGATATCATCAAAGGAATGCAAGCAGCATTTGTAGATATTGGAATTGGTAAAAATAGTTTAATTCATGTAAAAGATATTCTAGAAAAACAAGATGAAAAGAAAGAAAAACAAAATATGGAGAAAGATATTCATGAATTACTAAAACCAAATCAAAAGCTATTAGTACAAATCAAAAAAGATAGTAATGAAAAAAAAGGTGCAAGAATATCTACACATATGAATTTGCCAGGAAAATATATTGTTCTTATGCCTAATACAGATATTATTACAGTTTCACAAAAAATAGAAAATAAGGAAGAACAAGAACGATTAATCCAATTAGTAAGAAACCATATTTCCAAAGGCAATGGTGCTGTTGTTAGAACTTCAGCAGAAGGAAAAGAAACAGAAATTATTGAAGATATAAAACATATGGAAAATAAGTGGGAAAAAATCCTAAAAGATAGTCAAGATGAAAATCAAGAAGCACCAAGACAATTATATAAAAGTGAAGATATTGTTGAAAAAATGTTACTGGATTTAACACAAAAAGGATTATCAACTGTTTTTGTAAATGATAGTATAGATTACAATGAAATCAATCGAATCAAAAATGAAAATAAAGAATATAAAGATTTGCAAATATTAGTAAAAGGAGAAGAATCCATATTCCAGATGTATGATTTGGAACAACAAATTGAAAAAATCAATAATAGAAAAATATGGTTAAAATGTGGAGGCTTTATTACTATTGATAAAACAGAAGCATTAACAGCAATAGATGTGAATACTGGAAAATATACAGGAAATAAAACGATGGAAGATACAGTCTTTAAAGTGAATCAAGAAGCAACGGTTGAAATTGCTAAACAATTAAGATTAAGAGATATTGGTGGTATCATTATTATTGACTATATCGATATGCAAAAAGAAGAGGATAAAAAAGCAATAGAAGACCTATTAAAAGAAGAATTAAAAAAAGACAGAAGCAAAACACAAATAGAAGGATTTACAAAATTAGACTTAATGGAAATGACAAGAAAACATATATGTAGTCATAAAGATTAGTCCATATAATAATTTTATCAAAAAAGAGAGAGGATACACCAAAAAATGAATGTAGGATTTATATCACTAGGTTGTAGTAAGAATTTAATAGATACAGAATGTCTAATAGGAATATTTAAAGAGAATCGCTTTCAAATTGTTAATGAAGAAGAAAAAGCAGATATTCTTGTGATAAATACTTGTGGGTTTATTGAATCTGCAAAGGAAGAAGCTATTAATACGATATTAGAGATGGCAGAATATAAAAAGCAAAGATGCAAATATTTGATTGTGATGGGATGTCTCGTACAAAGATATTATGAAGATTTAGTAAAAGCTTTACCAGAAGTGGATTTGTTTATAAAAATTGAAGATTATGACAAATTGTGGAATAAGATAGAGGATTTACTAAAAAGAGGGATTGTCGAAAAGAAAGATAGAAAAAACAAAACAGAAAGAAAGAAAATAACAGACATACCACAAATGCCAATGTTTACTGAGCAAGAATTTTTGAATAGAACCATTACAACAGGAAATAATTATGCATATATCAAAATCGGAGAAGGATGTAGTAATAAATGCACATATTGTGCTATACCATATATTAGAGGACCATTTGCTAGTAGAAAAATGGAAGACATTTTAGAAGAGGCAAATATGTTAGCCAAAAAGGGAATCAAAGAACTGATTGTCATAGCACAAGACACAACCAAATATGGTATTGACATATATGGAGAGTCAAAATTAGCAGAATTATTAGAAAAATTAACAAAAATAGAAGGAATTCATTGGATTCGTTTCTTGTATGCATATCCAGAAGGAATCACAAAAGAATTAATTCAGGTTGTGGCAAATAATGATAAAATTGCAAAATATTTTGATATTCCTATCCAACACATTGCAAATACTGTGTTAAAAAGAATGAATCGAAGAACCAGTAAAGAACAAATAGAAATGTTATTAAAAACGATTCGAGAACAAATACCAAATGTTGTTTTAAGAACAAGTTTGATTGTAGGATTTCCAGGAGAGACGAAGGAAGATTTTCAAGAATTAAAGACATTTGTACAAACTGCAAAATTTGATAAATTAGGTACATTTATGTATTCCAAAGAAGATGGAACACCAGCAGAAAAATTGCCTAATCAAGTTCATGGAAACACAAAAAAAGCAAGATATCATCAAATTATGAAAGAACAACAAGAAATTTCTAAAGAACTTCAAAGTAGAAAAATAGGTAAAACATATGAAGTATTGATTGAAGATATGTCTTTTGATGGAAAATACTATATAGGAAGAACTATGCAAGATGTACCAGAAATGGATGGAATTGTATACATAAAAAATGAAACAGAGACAAAACCAGAAGAGATGATAAATCATTTTAAAAATTGTAAAGTAATAGAAGTTAGTGATTATGATATCATAGCAGAATTTGAATAAGCCAAGAGATATTCTCTTGGCAATTTTTGGTATATAACAAAGTTAGATGTCTATATTGTACAATGCTTATAAATTAATTTTGTACAGGTGAAGATGGTGATTTTTTACTTTTAAACATTAAAATGATTCCTAATAAGATAAATAAAAATGAAAATATATTTAATGCATTAAGTGCAATAATACCAATAATGGTAATGATTTCGAAGATACATAATATTGTATAAATTACAGAATTTTGTTTTGACTTATCTTCTCTTTTCATATTTAAAATGATTAGTATAACAGAAATAATCAATATGATTGTTAAAATAATTTCCCAAGCTGTTTGAAAACCATCTGTATATTCATAATCAACAACAAAATTCCATAAAATAATTTTTCCTGTTTGAATTAAAAATAATACAGAACAAATAACTCCATAAATTGTATGAATAATACCTAAAGTGAAATTTTTCATCGCTAATCCTCCTTTTATATAAATTCCTATTAAAGCATATAATAAAAATATAAAAATGTAAAGAAATTTTATTTGCGTTATAGGAAACTGTAACACTCATGTAAAGCTAAATATAATATTGTAAAGGGAAATTACTTGAAAAATGGTATATAATTTAGTATAATAAAGATATTGAAAAAATGAGAAGAAAAAGGTAAAACATAAGGTTAAACAAATTTTTAGGAGTTGTTCTAAAAATGCACATAATTGTATAGAAATTTATACATTAGAAAGGAATGAGATGAATAATGAAAAAAAGAGTATTGACAGGGGATAGACCAACAGGAAAATTACATATAGGTCATTATTTTGGATCATTAAAAAAGAGAGTAGAAATGCAAAATAGTGGAGACTATGATATCTATATATTAATTGCAGATGTGCAAGCTTTAACAGATAATTTTAATAATCCAGAAAAAGTTAGAAAAAATGTAAGAGAATTGGCTATGGACTATTTAGCATGTGGAATTGATCCAGAAAAAACAACAATATATATACAATCTATGATACCAGAAACAGCAGAATTAACAGTATATTATTCAAATTTAGTAACCATCGCAAGACTTCAAAGAAATCCAACCGTAAAAACAGAAATTGCACAAAAAAAAGAACTATTTGGAGAAAGTGTAACCTATGGATTTTTAGGTTATCCAGTAAGTCAGGCAGCGGATATTACCACATTTGAAGGAGAATTGGTTCCAACAGGAGAAGACCAAGAACCATTAATTGAACAATGTAGAGAAATTGTTAGAAAATTTAATAGTATTTATGGAGAAGTATTAACAGAACCTAAAATTGTATTATCAGAAGGAAAAAGAATCAAAGGATTAGATGGCAATGAAAAAATGGGAAAATCTCTTGGAAATGCTATTTATCTTTCAGATTCAGAAGAAGAAATCACCAAAAAAGTAATGAGTGCTGTAACAGACCCAAATAGAATAAAGAAAGATGATTTGGGAAATCCTGATATATGTATGGTAGCCTATTATCATAAATTATTCTCTACTAAGGAAGAAATCGATACCATATGTGCAGAATGTAGAGCAGGTAAAAGAGGATGTGTGGCTTGTAAAAAACAATTAGCAAAAAATATTAGTGAATATTTAAAACCAATTAGAGAAAAAAGAAAATATTATGAAGAACATCCAGAAATAGTAGATAAAATTTTAAAAGAAGGAACAGAGAAAGCTAGAAAAACAGCACAAGAGACAATGAAAAAGGTAAAAAAAGCAATGAAGCTAGATTACTTCGAAGAATAAAAAGGAGAGAAAAATATGGGATTATTCAAAAGAATCAAAGAAACACTAAAGTATGCAGGGCTAGAGGGGGAAGGTGACAAAAAACCTATAAGGCCAATAGAGACAGATTATAAAAGCAGAGATAAAGGGCAGGTAATTAAGATATGGGGAATAATAGAAGATAGAGAGTTACAACATGCTAATGGTGAACGAACACAACTTATATTAGCAAAGGCAATTAAATTGGGAATAAATGATGCAGTTCCATTTAATCTAGTCCAAGATATTGCATTTGAACTACCTGCTAGACATTTACCAAATAGTAACGCATTACAAGTTGTAGCATCTGAATTTGAAAAGCAAATTGAAAGACAAAGACAAATGAATGATGAAAGATGTCTATATTTAGGAATTTTGGATTATACAAAAGATGGATATAACATGACGAGATATAGTCCTGGTACGAAAACTTATATAGAACAACAAATTGACCCAGGGATTAGGGCAAAAAGTGAAATACAAAGAAGACAGGTGATAGAAAGCAATCAACATAGCCAAAGAAGAGACCAAGAAGCTTTATATAGAGAAAGTTTAAACACAAGAGAATATAGGGAGAGAATGAATCGTCTATATGAACAAAGAAAATCAAATCCATATTTACAAGAAGTTAGGCAGAATAAAGTGGATGGAAAGAGTTATTGGGACTATAATGGAATCAATCTCCAAACTGGAGAATTTCTAAAAATAAGGAAACTAGATAAAATAGGAAAAATTGAAGATTTAGGGATATATTTATATATGGGATATGTGAATTCAACACCAAATGAGCATGATACAGAGAGGTTTGATGAAGGAAGACCAGATGGAATACCGGTATGCTTTGAATTACCTAAGAGATTTTCAGATATTGCAAGAGAACAACATCCACAAGAAATAAGAAGTGTGTTAGAATTATTATCAAATGCAAGAAACTATTCTAGAGATGAAGGGTTAGTATATTTAGGAGAAATTGATAAAAACTGGACAGTTAGTTTTAGACCAATATCAAGACATTTGCAGAGCACAGTAGACAAATTGAAAAGTGAATTTCATAATAGAGAAGGTAAGCCAAGCAAGGGTATAGGGTATGGCGAATAATATCCTGTCAAAAAGGAGGAAATATGTTTACAGATTATACAAAAATCATTATCAAATCAGGCGATGGTGGAAATGGTGCGGTTTCTTTTAGACGTGAAAAATATGTAGCAGCAGGAGGACCTGATGGTGGAGATGGCGGAAAAGGTGGAGATATCTATTTCCAAGTGGACAAAGATAAAAATACACTAATTGATTTTCGATATAATAAAAAATTTAAAGCAGGAAATGGTGAAAATGGAAGTGGAAGCCATTGTAATGGAAAATACGGAAAAGATTTATATATTAAAGTTCCCATTGGTACTGTTGTAAAAGATGCAGAAACCGGAAAAGTCGTGGCAGACTTATCTACACCAGAACAAACAGAATTGGTTTTAAAAGGCGGAAGAGGAGGAAGAGGTAACTCTCACTTTGCTACTTCTACAAGACAAGCTCCTAGATTTTCGGAAGATGGAGATAAAGGAGAAGAAAAAGAAGTCATATTAGAATTAAAGTTATTGGCAGATGTAGGATTATTGGGATTTCCAAATGTCGGAAAATCCACCTTTTTGTCAATGGTAACAGATGCAAAGCCAAAGATTGCCAATTACCATTTTACAACTTTGCAACCAAATTTAGGCGTAGTTAAAACAAAAAATGGCGATGGATTTGTCATTGCAGATATTCCTGGAATTATTGAAGGAGCAAGTGAAGGTGTAGGATTGGGAATCCAGTTTTTAAGACATGTAGAAAGAACCAGATTATTATTACATTTTTTAGATGTATCAGGACAAGAAGGAAGAAATCCTGTAGATGATTTTTATACAATTAATAAAGAATTAAAAAATTATAGTGAAAAATTGAGTACGAGAAAACAAATAATTGTCGCAAATAAAATTGATGTACAAAATGAAGAATTGATAAAAGAAGTAGAAAAATTGGCTAAAAAAGAAGGATTGGAATTGTACAAAATTTCAGCAGTTACCAAACAAGGCGTCCAAGAATTAATTGATCATGTATCAGAAGCATTGAAAACATTACCAAAAGAAGAGTTGGTAGAAATAGAAGATAAAAAAGTCTATACATTAGAAGAAAAAGATGATGATTGGACAATTAAAATCGAAGATGGTGTATTTATTGTATCAGGAAGAGCTATTCAAAAATTAATGGGAAGAGTAAATATCGAAGATAATGAATCAATGTATTATTTACAAAAATGCTTAAAAAATATGGGAATTGATGATAAATTAAAAGAAATGGGTGTTTGTGAAGGTGATACGGTTATTCTAGATGATTGGGAATTAGAGTGGTATGAATAAATCCAATTCTAAGCAATTCCTTAAATATATTACAAAAAAGACAGGGGCAAAATGGAATTATTCCATTTTGTCCCTGTTTTCCTCAGGTCTAATAGAATAGTTTATTTATAAGTATTTTTTTAGTCTTTCAACATTATTTTCTTGAAATTGAATAAAATTATTTAAAATATTTTTAATACTATCTGTTGTTTCAGGATTATGATTTAATAATTTTACACCTTCAATAATTCCCATATTTGTTCCTTTAATTAGCATTTCAGCAATTTTAGAATCAGAATCATCGGTCATTGTACTAATTTGAACATCAAACCATCCCATCATTTTTTGAGCGGGATTTAATTCTTTAGGAAACTCTTCATATTTTCCTAGTTCTGCATTTACATCATTTAAGATTTCATTATATTGATTATATTCAGATTGTAAGTCATCTTTTAATTGATCATCTGTTACTTTTTCAGCAATCGTAGAAATAGAGTCCATTCCCATTTTGATTCCTTTATTGATTTCATTTAAAATATATTCTGGTCTATTCATTTTTTTACCTCCTTAAAAATTTTCAAAATTGTTATCTTTAAATAAAAGATATTGATATTTTCTTTCAAATTTATTATGTGCCAAATACAAAAAAATATGAATATAAAATAATATTTGAATAAAAAATAAAAAAAAGGAAAAAATGTGTATATAAAATTTAAGATAGGAGTGAATAAAATGGAAGAAATGGTAAATAAGCTAAATGAATTCTTAGCAGATTTAAATGTATTTTATAGGAAGTTACAAAATTATCATTGGAATGTAAAAGGAAAAAACTTTTTTGTATTGCATGAAAAGTTAGAAGAATATTATGACAAAATTAATGAAGAAATTGATGAAATTGCAGAGCATATATTAACATTGGATAAACAACCACTAGGTACTATGAAGGATTATTTAGAAAAAACATGTATTGAAGAAGCACAAAATGCAAAAATAGAAGGAGAAATTGTTTTAGATAAAATATTGAAAGATTTTGAAACTTTATTACAAAAGGCAATGACAATAAAGGAATTAGCTGATGAACATCATATTTATGCAACGTCTAGTTTAATGGATGATTATATATTAGAATATAGTAAAATTATATGGATGTTAAAACAACATAAATAAAAACTTTTAAGGATAAAGAAAATCAAAAGAATAAAATAATATAAATTAATAAAAGATTTTAAGTATAGATATTATTTAAGAAGAAAAAAGAAGAGAAAAAATAAAGAAATAAACAAAGGAGAAGGGAGTGCTAAAAAATGAAAAAACTAGACAAAAGAAAATATAAAATAAATAATGGTATTACGCTAATTGCTTTAGTGATTACAATTATCATACTCTTAATATTAGCAGGTGTTGCAATTGCAACTTTAACAGGAGAAAATGGAATATTAAATAAAGCAAGTGAGGCAAGTGAAAATACTAAGCAGGCTAATGCAGAAGAACAGGTGAAATTGGCAATACTAGCAAGTAGAGGAACAGATGGAAAGATTGATATGGCGAGTTTGAATAATGAATTAGAAAAAATAGGAGCTTATTTTAAGGAAAATCCCATATCAAGTGACAATCAGATAGAAACATTACCTGCAATTGTAACTTTAGATGGATACGAAGTAGAAATAACAGGAGATGTAAGTGATAGTCATCCACCAATTCCAGATGGATTTTATCATGTAGAAGGTACAACGATAGAAGATGGATATGTTATATCAGATCAAGAAGGAGACGATTTAGATAATACAGCAAAAGGAAATCAATTTGTATGGGTACCAGTAGAAAATTTTAGTGAATTTGTAAGAAGAGATGGGTATTCTAATGGATCAGTACAGAATTATGTATCAAAATTGACTTGTACAGAAGCAGATATGACAGGAATTAATAGTAAAGTTGAAGAAACGTCAAAAACGAAAACAGAAGCACAAGAGATGTATAAAAGTGTAGAAAAGAATAAAGGATTTTATATAGGAAGGTATGAGACTGGAAAAGAAAATAATAATGTGGTAATACAAAAAGGAGCCAATCCATATTGTGTAGTAAAATGGTCATCAAATGGTGAAATGCAAGAGACAACTGGAACAACAGGAGGAGCTGTAGAACTTTCAAGGAATTTTGCTAATAACAAAGGATATACAAATGCAGTAAGCACATTAATTTATGGAGTACAATGGGATGCAACTATGAAATGGATGGAAAATGTTGAAAATTCAAATGTAACAGGAGATTTTACAAAGTATATACAAAATAGTACAGGTATGGGATGGTATAGTGATAATTATAGTAAAAATCCATCACATTTAACTGGACAAGATGTAGATGAAAATAAGAGTAACTGTATAAAAAATGTGTATGATTTGGGAGGAAATCTTTATGAATGGACAATGGAATCTTATGCCACAGACAAAAGAGTAATTCGAGGGTGTGGTTATCCAGATGGTGGCTATTTTCCAGCATCTATTCGTAGTTATAGCAAACCTTCAGAGGGTACATCATATACAGGATTTCGTATTGCTTTGTATATAAAAGATAGATAATGGTTTATGACTGATAAAAGAAAAAAGAAAAAATGTTCGCAAAATGTATTGACAAATTTAAAAATTGTGGATACAATAAAGGCGAACATTTTTTCATAAAAGAAAAATATATTTCTTTTATGAAAAATACATTGTTCGATTTATCTGTAATAAAAAGAAAGTAGAGGAATAAGTTATGATATCATCTTTACATATTAGAAATATAGGAATTATAGAGGATTTAAGCATAGATTTTCATAAAGGGTTAAATGTTTTAACAGGTGAAACAGGAGCAGGGAAAACTTTGATTATTGATTCTCTTCAGATTATATCTGGTGGAAGATTTTCAAAAGAAATGATTAGAAAAGGAGAAACAAACTCTTTTGTTGAACTTTGTTTATATTGCCCAGAAAATGAGCAAGCAATAGAAGGAAATATTATTGTTTCAAGAGAAATTCATGTCAATGGTAAAAATATGTGTAAAATCAATGGAAGGATGGTAACAGTAAATGAATTAAAAGAATTTATGAAACAATTTATTGAAATCCATGGACAAAATGATAATCAAAATTTATTAGACAGTAAATTACATTTGAACTATTTAGATGGATTTATTGGAACAGAAATTTTAGGAGAATATAGAGAGAAATATAGGACTTTATATAATCGTTATTTAGAAATCCAAGAAGAACTAAAACAAAATTATGGTGATGATAAAGCAAGACAAAGAAAATTAGATTTACTAAGATATCAAATACAAGAAATCGAAGAAGCGAGATTAAAAGAAAATGAAGAAGAAGGATTAGAAGAAAAAAGAAAGCTATTCCTAAATTCAGAAAAAATAGTAGAAAATCTAAATGAAGCAGATACGGTATTATCAGAAAATACCATAGATAGTTTAAGTATGGTTATTCGTGCTTTAGAAAAAATAGAAGGAATTGATAAAAAATATGAAAAAGTAAGTAATAGCCTAAAAAACGCTTATTACGAATTACAAGAATTATCAAGAGATATCAGTAATTATAAAGATGATATATATTTTGATGAACAAGAGAGAAATGAGATAGAAGAACGATTAGATATGATTTATTCCTTAAAAAGAAAATATGGAAATAGTATACAAGAAATTTTAGAATATCATACACAAATACAAGAAGAAATCGAACATATAGAAAATTTAGAAACATATAATAACAAATTAAAAGCAGAACTAGAAACGATACAAAACGATATGAATGTATTAGCTAAAAAAATAAGCTTGATAAGAGTAAAATATGCAAAAGTATTAAGTAATGCAATTAATCAAGAATTGGTTGATTTAGAAATGAAAAATGCAAAAATTAATGTAAAAGTTGAGTATCAAGAAAATACGTTTTTTAAAACAGGAAAAGATATTGTTAAATTCTATATCACAACAAATTTGGGAGAAGATGAAAAAGAATTATCGAAAATTGCATCAGGTGGAGAAATGTCAAGAACTATGTTAGCAATCAAAAAAGTTTTAGCAGATACAGATCAAATACCTGTGTTAGTATTTGATGAGATTGATACAGGTATTAGTGGAAAAGCGGCAAATTCTGTAGCAAGCAAGTTAAAAGCAATTGCCAAAAAACATCAAGTTATGTGTATTTCTCATTTACCAAATATTGCTGCAGTTGCAGATTATAACTATTTTATTAGCAAAAATGTGAAAGAAGAACGAACAAAAACACAAATTAAATTATTGGAAGAAAATGAAGTCATAGAAGAAATTGCTAGAATTTCTTCTGGAGAAATTAATGAAGTGACCTTACAATATGCATATGAATTAAGGAATAAAAAAGCAAGCTAACAGGGAAGAATAGCATATTGCCTGGGAGAAAATTTTTGCTATCCTTTATAGTTAACTAAATTTATGAATGTGTTTATATGAAAATATAAACACATTTTTTGTATAGATTTCATGAAATTGTCAAAACTGTATATATATGTAAATAGAATATTTTAAGAGCAGAAGTGCTCAAAAGGAGGTTTCATGAAAAAAAGTGCATTTATTAAAAGTGTAGAGGCAATAGAAATATTAGACTCAAGAGGAAATCCAACATTACAAGTTGAAGTTGTTACAGAAGAAGGTGTATGTGGAGTAGCACAAGTTCCATCAGGAGCATCCACAGGAAGTTTTGAAGCAGTAGAATTACGTGATGGAGAAAAAAATCGATATAATGGAAAAGGGGTGACAAAAGCTGTTGAAAATGTAAATAAAAAAATTAGTAAAAAAATCATTGGTATGAATGTATTTGAACAAAGAAAAATAGATGAAGAAATGATTCGATTAGATGATACATTAAATAAATCTAATTTAGGAGCAAATGCGATTTTAGGTGTTTCCTTAGCTGTAGCAAAATGTGCCAGTAATTCTTTAGGAATGGAATTATATCGATATATAGGTGGAATCAATGCAAAAAAATTACCAGTCCCTATGATGAATATATTAAATGGAGGAAAACATTCAGAAAACAATATCAGTATACAAGAATTTATGATTATGCCAATAGGAGATATTACCTTTGCAGAGAGATTACGTAGAGGGGCAGAAATTTATCATACATTAAAACAAGTCTTAAAAGAAAAAGGATTTGCTGTTGGCGTAGGAGATGAAGGCGGTTTTGCTCCTAATTTAGAAAATGAGGAAATGGCATTAGATGTTATTATGGAAGCTATTAAAACAGCAGGATATGAACCAGGAAAAGAAATTGCCTTAGCATTAGATGTTGCAAGTACAGAAATGAAAGAAGAAGCAAAGAAAATTGGAAAAGATGGCTATTATTTCTGGAAAACAGATATTTTAAAAAGTAACGAAGAAATGATAGATTATTTAGTAGAATTATGTAACAAATATCCAATTGTATCTATAGAAGATGGATTAGCAGAAGAAGATTGGGATAATTGGAAAATATTAACTGAAAAGTTAGGAAAGAAAATCCAATTAGTAGGAGATGACTTATTTGTAACCAATATGTCAAGACTAAAAAGAGGAATTGATAAACAAGTTGCAAATGCGATTTTAATTAAACCAAATCAAATAGGAACACTAACGGAAACTTTAGACACTATTCAAATGGCAAAAGAAAATGGATATAAGACTATTATTTCGCATAGATCTGGTGAGACAGAAGATACTACCATTGCTGATATTGCTGTTGGCGTGAATGGTATGCAAATAAAAACAGGAGCACCTTGTAGAACTGACCGAGTGGCAAAATATAATCGATTATTAACAATTGAAAATGAATTATCATGAAAAAAGTGACAATATTAAAAAAGTGAGCCTCTCTCATTGTTGCTGTAAAGCATAAGCAAAATGAGCAGTTCTCACTTTTTTATTTTAGAAATTTTTCCTAATACATTAATGTTTCATATTTTTATTTAAAGTATTAAATCTAACAAATGAATAAATGATTACTCCAACTAAAGCTACAAATAATGTAATCATAAGAGGTGTACCAGCTTTAGGTAATTCAACAGGTGGTTCTGTAAGTTTTAATTTAGGTGTTACATCAGAAGTATCTTCAACAGTCTCACCATCTAAGTTTGTATAAGAAATATCAACTTTTTCATTTGTATCTAAGATTTTACCAACAATACTGCTGTCAAAATCTTTTTTCAAACTTAATTTATATTGAACAGTAGCTGTTTCTCCAGGACGTAATTCAGAAATTGTCCATGTAATAGAATTATTTTCTGGATTAACTTCAGCTGAAATGTTTCCAATGTTTGGTTCTGAAACATAAGCAAAATCGAAGTTATCAATAATTTCTTGTGGGAAATAGTCTGTAATAACAATATCTGTTAATACTTGTTCAATTGGTAATAAATCATTGTAAATATTGTTGGTAATGGTTTGCTCTATTTCACTATCTTGTACATTATAGAATTTTCCAACAGTGGGAGTTGATTCTGTACCAAAAATTTCTTCAATAATATCTCCATATGTTTTGTCATCTTGTCTAGTTGCTGGAACACTATCTGTTTCAGTAATACCAGTAAGCATTGTGATAACATTATATTCAGCACTATCTAAAGCTTGTAATTGAGCTTTTGTTTTATTAATAACATCATCAGAATAATACATACCATCATAATCTAAAGCAACATTTGGAATACCGTCTGTTAAAACAATGACATATTTATTATTATCTTCTTCAGTAAAATATTGACTTGCCAAGCTTAATCCAGATTCCAAATCTGTTCTAGGTCCAGTATATTGAATATTAGAAATAGCAGATGTTAATGCTTGAGGGTCTGATGATAAATCTGAAACCAAATTAGCATCATTGATAGTTCCTTCTAAAGAAACATCAGCATTTGTAGAGAAACTAACAACACCAACTTGTAAATTGTCATTTCCTTCTAAAATGGTATTGACTAAAGTATTGGCAGATTCAATAACCAAATCTTCTCTGGTAGTGGTTCCTTCAACAATTTCTTCCATACTCATAGAATTGTCTATAACAAGCATAATTTCTCCCGTAGGTTGTAAAGAAGTTTCTTCATTGGTTACTTGTAATTGAAGGGTAACTTCTTTGTTATTTAAATTTTTCTCAATTAATCTTTTTTCAAATTTTGAATTTTCTCCAATTTCTATTGTACAAACAGGTTCTTCAACGACTGTCATGGTAACAGTTTCATAATTGGCAAAAGAAATATTTGCAACTAAAATTAGAATTAAAAATAAGGTAATAAAAACACTTTTTTTCATATATATAATCCTCCCATAATGTATTTCAATATATATTTTAACACAAGAAATAAAAAATACAACAAATTTGTAGAAAAAACCAAAAAAATGTGGTAAAATGTAACATGCAAATTTAATAAAAAAGGTGATAACATGTTAGAAAATATAAACTCTCCAGAGGACTTAAAAAAATTAAGTCTCTTAGAAGAGCAAAAATTAGCAGAAGAAATTAGACAATATATATTAGAAATTGTATCAAAAAATGGTGGACATTTAGCTTCAAATTTAGGCGTTGTAGAATTAACATTAGCATTACACAATGTATTTGACTTTAAAAAAGATAAAATTGTATGGGATGTAGGTCATCAAACGTATGTACATAAAATTTTAACAGGAAGAAGAGAAGCATTAAAAACCTTAAGAACATTAGATGGCATTGCAGGTTTTCCAAAAACTAATGAATCACCATATGATTTTTTTAATACAGGACATAGTAGTACTTCTATATCTGCAGGTTTAGGAATGGCAAGAGCAAGAGATTTAAAAGGAGAAGATTATTCTGTATTAGCAGTAATTGGTGATGGGGCTATGACAGGAGGTATGGCATTAGAAGCATTAAATGATGTAGGATATAGCAAAACAAAAATGACCATTATTTTAAATGATAATGAGATGAGTATTTCACCAAATATTGGTGGATTAAATATGTTACTAAGTAAATTAAGAACAAAAAAAATGTATACAAGATCAAATGTCATTATGAAAAAAAGAATCAACAAAATACCAGTTATAGGAAAACCAATCGTAAAAATGGTGCAAGTTGTAAAAAGAAGTATTAAACAATTGATTATTCCAAAAATGTTCTTTGAAGATATTGGATTTACTTATTTAGGACCAGTAGATGGACATAATTTGGAAGAATTACAAAGTATACTAACTTTAAGTAAACAAATTGATAATCCTGTGTTAATTCATGTCATTACCAAAAAAGGAAAAGGATATGAAATTGCAGAAAAAAATCCAGATAAATTTCATGCAACAGGACCTTTTGATATAGAAACTGGAAAAAGTAAAAAAGAAAAGGGAAAGGATTATTCTAAAGTATTTGGAGATAAATTGGTAGAACTAGCAAAGGAAAATGAAAAGATTGTAGCCATCACAGCATCTATGAAAGATGGAACAGGACTTACAAGATTTAGTGAAGAATTTCCTAATCGATTTTTTGATGTAGGAATTGCGGAACAACATGCACTAGGATTAGCAGGAGGTATGGCTATTGATGGAATGATACCAGTTGTTCCGATTTATTCATCATTTTATCAAAGAGGATATGATCAAGTAATTCATGATATTGCTCTTCAAAATTTACCAGTTATTATGTGTGTAGATAGAGCCGGAATTGTTGGGGCAGATGGAGAAACCCATCAAGGGCTTTTAGATATGGCATTTTTTAGATTAGTTCCTAATTTGACTATTTTAGCGCCAAAAGATTTTCAAGAGTTAGAAGATATGTTAGAATTCGCAGTTAATTTGAAACAGCCAGTCGTGATTCGATATCCAAGAGGTGGAGAAGATAAAGAACCATTTGCAAAACATGAAGAAATAGAAGAAGGAAAAGCAGAAATCTTAAAAGAAGGAAATGATATATCTATATTCACAATTGGAAAAACGGTAGCAAGAGGAATAAAAATTGCAAAAAAATTGCAAAATATGGATATAACTGCAGAAGTGATAAATGTTAGGTTTTTAAAGCCTTTAGATGTAGAAACATTAAAAAAATCTATTGAGAAAACAAAAAAGGTTGTCACAATAGAAGATGGAACTATTGTAAATGGCTTAGGTACAGCTATTAAAGAATTGGTAATCGATAATCATATGGAAGATGTGGAAGTAAAAGCCTATGCTTATCCAGATAGGTTTATTCAACATGGAAGTGTTGATGAGTTAGAAAAAATATATGGTTTGGATGGAGATTCTATTGTAGAAGATATACAGAAATATATAAGTGAAAGTAGGGAAAGTAACGTAAATGAATAAACAAGAATTATTAAAAGATTATAAAAAGCAAGAAGATAAATTATGTTTGTCACAAGTATTAGACAAGATCGAAATATCATCAAAAAGAGAAAAAATTGAATATACAGATTTTTTAGATATGTATCAAGTATCTTTAGTAGAAAATTTTTTAAGAAAAATACAATATCAAAATTTTAAACTATATGGTGGATATGAAGATGCAGAAAGAAAAGTATTAATTACGTATCCTGAAAAATTTGATGATAATATGTTAGAAAAAAACTATGATAAGATTTTAAAAGTTGTAAGGATTCAATTACCAGAAGAAGAAAAAGGAAAATATTCACATAGAAACTATTTAGGTGGTATTGTGAAATTAGGTTTGAAAAGAGAAAAAGTAGGAGATATTTTAGTAGGAGAAGATGGTGCAGATATCATAACAATTAGTGATTTTGCAGATGTTTTAAAAACACAATTACCATCGCTTACCAGATTTGAAAATGCAAAAATAGAAATTGAAGCTATACAAAATGTAAGAAAGTTAGAAGTAAAAGTAGAAGAGGTTAGCATTATTGTTCCATCATTACGATTAGACAATATCGTATCTGACTTAGCAAGAACTTCTAGAAGTAAAGCATCAGAAATTATTGCTCAAGAAAGAGTATTTGTGAATGGACAAAATGAAACGAAAAATTCGAAACAAGTAAAATGTGGAGATATCATCACCATTAGAGGAAAAGGTAGATTTGTTATAAAAGAGTTTACAGGAACAACTAGAAGTGGAAGAACAGTCGTGTTAGTAGAAAAATATGTTTAAAGAACTGAGGATAGAAATTGTGGGACATAGTAAAAATTGACTTTTTGAGGGAATATGTGGTATAATTAAAAGTGAGAATAATGGAAAAGTAGGTGAAGGATATGAATGTAGGAGAGTATAATACTGATTTAAAAAAAGTATGGTCAAAGGAATTATTAAAACATGAAGTAAAAACAGGGAAAGATTTATTGAAATTTGTTGAAAAGTGTGATGATAAAAATGTATTAAAAAAGATTTTTAAGGATGCAGAATATGATGAAAAAATAGGCCAAGACGAGGAAGTGCTAAAATCAGTTGAAAATGACAAGGAGCTTAAAGACTTACTTACTGAGCATATGAGTTTACTAACTGAGTCAAAGAAGGCAATAGAAGAAAAAATAAAAGCATTAGAAGAAAAAGAAAATTCTGAAAAAGAAAGTAAAAAAGATGAAATAGAAAGAGAAGATGCAGAAGAATCAGATGAATTTGAATTATCTGAAGAAGATGCAGAAGAATTGGACGAGGATGAGTTATCTGAAGAGGATGAAAAAGAAGCAGATGAGGATGAACAGGAAAAAAATGGAGAAGATAGAAAAGAAAGAAGTGACATGATGAATACAGTAATTGTTGGAATTACAACTGAAAGAGGTCCCCTTTTGGATAGAATTCTGAAAGCGCAAATGAGATACATCATAGCAAATACAACTGCATTATTGTATGTTCTTAATACAAGACCGGTACCAGAAATGTTAAAAGATTTAAATCAAAATAGAGAAGTATTTAATGCTGAAATGAAAATAGGTAGGGCGATACAACTATTTGCAGGACGTGATAGGGAATTACGAGAGCTTGCTATTATAATGACGAAATCTGCAAAGATAATGATTACTACATTAGATATACATCTAGAGCGTTATTATGCAAAACAACAAGAGAAAGGTGCGGAAGAACCTGAAAAAACAGAAAAACGAGAAGGAGATATAGGGGAAAAAAGAGCTGGAGAATCTGTGGAAGAAGAAGCTATAGAAGATACAGAAGAAAGAGAGAGCGAAGAAGCTATAGCAGATACAGGAGAAAGCAAAGACAAAGGAAGTGAGGATAAGAAGAAGTGCTGGGAATTACCACCAGAAGAACAAAAAAGAGCACAAATTAGACAACAAGAAGTAGCTAGTGAATTTGGCGGGCATAAAGAATCAGATGCAAGAATAAATAATAGCCAAGAAATGGATAGATAATGATATGTACATATAAGTCAATATAGAAAGATAAAATTAAAATAGACAATAAAGGAATGATATCCTTATTGTCTATTTTTTCATAAGAATGGCATCATATGTATTATCATAATATTGTTTTCTTCTGCCACATATTTCAAAACCAAATTTTTTGTACAAGGAAATTGCAGAAAAATTTTCTTCATTGACTTCAAGATGAATTGTTTTTATACTTTTTTCTTTACAAATCGTAAGGATATGATTTAATAGTAAAGTAGCAATTCCTTGCCTTCTATAATCTTTTCTTACAGCAATATTCATGATATCTGCTTCATCTAATACAATTTTTATTCCGGCAAAACCAACGATTTTATTTTCATATTTTGCACAAATAAATTGAGAAGTTTCACTTGATAGCTCATCTTTTAGAATATCCATATTCCAAAAATCATCAAAATTAGAAATAGCTAAATTTTTTACATCAGAAATGTTCATATCTGCAATGAAGATATTTTTCTCTTCTAATTGTCTTTGTGCTTGAGGCTTTTTTAAATAAAGAGGAAGAAGGTTTTTATCTTCGCCGAATTGTGTATATTTATGGATTCCAGCAATTCCTAAAGAATACACATCAACATAATCAGTATTAACCTTAGAATGATGATTATCTATATGATAAGAGATTTCTTCATTGGCTACAAAAAATCCAGAAGAAGATGTTTTTATCATATCTTTATGGCATAAACAAGCATCTCCTACAAATGTAATAGTAGAATTTGCATATTTATAATTTAAAAAAGTTAAACAGTTTTCAACACTATCTGCTTTAGGACTTTCTAACAAAGTATATTGACCATTTTCTAATTGATATACTGCATAATAGCAGTTATCGTTTTTACAATCAATCATACTACAAATCAATCCATCTTTTTTTATAGAATAAGCTAATCCTTCAAGAGAAGAGATACCAACAGCAGGAATATCTAAACTATCTGAAAAGGCTTTAACTGTTGCAACTCCAATACGAATACCAGTAAAAGAACCAGGCCCAATATCACAAACCAATAAATCCATTTGTGCTAAACTCAACTTGGTTTCTTCTAATATTTGTTTGATAAGTGGCATTAAACTTTCTGAATGTGTTAAGCCATTATTCAATTCTATTTTTTTTACTAACTTTGTATCTTCTAATATAGCAATACTACATATTTTGCTAGAAGTTTCCATACTTAATACTTTCAACCTAGGCCTCCTTTTGGATATATTTTAAAATAATTAACAAACTTATATAAGTTTATTTAATAATTCATCATATTTTTCACCATATGATGTGATATTTAAAATTCTAGTATTTTCATCATCATTTCTTTCAAACTGAATATGGATATAGTTTTTAGGAAGGGCATCTTGAATAATTTCACCCCATTCAATAATGCAAATTCCATTTTCAAAATATTCTTCTCCACCAATGGCATAAAATTCAGAAGAATCTTCTAAACGATACACATCAAAGTGGAAAATTTTTATATCATCTTTTATATATTCATTCACAATCGTAAATGTAGGACTAGAGATTTCATCTTCTAATCCATAATATGTCAAAATTCCCTCTGTTAATTTTGTTTTCCCTGAACCTAAATCACCTGTTAAAACAAGGGTATCTCCTTTATTTAAGAAACTAGCTAATGTCTTTCCAAAAGTTAAAGTTTCTTTTTCATTATGGGATATTAATTTTACATGTTTCATAATATACCTCTAAATTCATATTTTTCAAGCAATATTATACAATATATTTAATAAAATTACAATGTGTGTTTATTACATTTCTATGACATTCAAAAAAAATGTTGAAAAAAGTCCATGGTTCATATATAATAAAATTGTATGAGAATTTAACGAAGGAGGAAGCATATGGATACATTTGCGAGTTACATTCTAGATGAACCAGATATGGCTTCTAAGATGGAAATTACATATTATTTAGCAAAAAAAGCCAGAATATTCTTTGATAAATCTGTTGTTTTCAAAACAGAAATTGCAAGAATGTTTGTAGACTATATGAAAGTAGATGTGGATAAGAACTTAATCATAACGGCTTGTCTATTATGTAATTGTAAAAAAGTAGATAATGCACAAGACATAGAAAAGATTCATTCATATGCTAAAGAAGGAGCAGACTATTTATTAACCTTAGGATTTGATAAAAGATTTTGCAAAATATGTGAAGAAGTAAATCGATATAGCAATAGTAATCCAAGAGAAAGAGAAAGTGACGTTTTAGAATTGGTAGATCAATTTGGAGGAATGTTACTAGATAGACCAGAAAGAATTGGATTTCAACCTGACGAAGCAATGGTGTTATTAGAACATAGAAATTTGAAAGGACAATATAATCGATTTTTACATACATTTGGAGAATTTGTTCAAATGATGGAACAAATCGAATTAAGTGATTTAACTTCCATGAAATCTTTAAGACGATTGGTAAAAATACATAATGAATCAGAAAATATAAAGACATTTATCAAAAAAGTATGTTATGATTATGAACCTCAAATAGATAAAGCGGTAGAAAATCATAGAAAAGAAGTAAAAGATGAAATGTTTAAGGATGCTAATAGACCATTATTTAGTGAAGAAACCACAAGAAAAATATTAGCACATATAGCAGAAGAAAATATGCAAGGTGAAAAATTGAAACATGAAAATTAATCATTTTAAGGCGAGCATAGCTCGCTAATTTTTTTAGAAAAGAGGTATAAAAATGTACGAAATATTTGCAGATTTACATGTACACATAGGAAGAAGTGAAAATGGAAAACCAATAAAAATAACAGCAGCAAGATCTTTGAATTTTGCAAACATTGCAAAAGAATGTGCAGAAAGAAAAGGGATAAATGTTGTAGGCATTATTGATTGTGCCTCACCATATGTTATTGAGGATATTGAGAATTTTTTAAAAACAGGGGATGCTTATGAATTAAAAGATGGAGGTATTATCTATAAAGATAAAGTTTGTATCCTTTTAGGAAGTGAAGTAGAAACTTCAGAAGAAGGAAGAAATGGAAAAAAAGGATCAGCACATAATATTTGTTTCTTTCCACATTTAACAGATATTAAAGGATTTTCAAACGAATTAAGTCATCATTTAAAAAATATTACATTGAGCACACAAAGGTCTGATTTATCAGGATATGATTTAATTGATATGGTAGAAAAATATAATGGAATTTTAATACCAGCACATATTTTTACACCATTTAAAAGCTATTATGGAAATTGTACAGACAGATTACAATATATATTTAAAGAAAAATATGATAAAATTTTTGCGGTAGAATTGGGCTTAAGCTCAGATACGTATTTGGCAGATATGATTTCAGAGCTAGAGAATAAGACATTTGTTACAAATTCAGATGCCCATTCTTTACCCAAAATTGCAAGAGAATACAATAAAATGCAAGTAGAAGACATTTCATTTAAAGAAATTGTAAAAGCATTAAAAAACGAAGATGGAAGAAAAGTAATTGCCAATTATGGGTTAGACCCAAAACTTGGAAAATATCATAGAACATATTGTGATGATTGTGAAAGAGCAATAGAAACAAAAGAACCAGTAGAAGTTTGTCCATATTGTGGTGGAAAAAAGGTTACATTTGGTGTTTTTGATAGAATTGAATTAATTCGTGATAAACAAGAATCCCAAAGTCCAGAAAATAGACCACCATATGTATATCAAATACCATTAGGATTTATTCCAGGAGTTGGTGGAAAAACCATTACAAAATTATTAGATACGTTTGATACAGAGATGAATATTTTACATAAATTATCAAAAGATGATATAGAAGCAGTTGTGGGAGAAAAAATTGCAGATACAATTGAAAAAGCAAGAAAGGGAGAATGTAAAGTACAATCTGGTGGTGGCGGAAACTATGGGAAAGTAGTTTAATCGCTATGATTTGTAGCTTGTTTCTGACGAAGGAATTTTTTATTATCATGCGTTCCATAATTAAAAAATAGTTCTATAAATCTTCTTATCGAATACACATTATGTATAAACGATAAGGAGATTTTTATGAAAGAAAAGAAACAACTTAAAATATTAAAAATAATAAAAGAGCATGTGATGAATAATAAAAAAGACTATATTATCATTTTTTTGATATTTGTCATTGGAATATTTAGTGGTGTGTTTTTTATGAATCATTTGCAAGAAACACCCAAGACAGAAATTACGAATTATTTAAACCAGTTTATAGAAAAATTTAAAGGATTAGAAAAGGTAAATAACATGGAATTATTGAAAAATTCAGTAATTCAAAATATTGGATTAGCAATAATGATTTGGTTTTTTGGAACAACGGTCATTGGGATTCCTGTTGTATTTGCCATTGTTTTATATCGTGGGTTTTGTTTAGGATATACCATTTCGTTATGTATTACGATCATGGGATTGGGAAAAGGGATTAGTTTCATATTAGTAGCAGTAATGTTACAAAACATTTTGTTGATTCCTGCAATTTTAGCATTAGCGGTTAGTGGAATCAAATTATATAAATCCATTGTGAAAGATAAGACAAAGGAAAATGTTAAAATAGAGATTTTAAGACATACTGTATTTTCTACAATTATGTTAATCATAACAGTCATGGCATCTGTGATAGAGGTATTTATGTCTATTAATATATTAAAGTTAGTTATTAAATATTTTTAAAAAATATCAAAAAATGTATTTACTTTTTTTTAATAGTTTGATATAACATATATAGTTTATGTAAATACAATTTAAAAAATATAGAGGTAGGGGAAAAAAATGGAAAGACAACTAAAATTCTTTTTTAACTTTTTAGAGAATGATAAGAAATTATCAGAAAATACATTACAATCATACAAAAGAGATTTGAAGCAATTTAGAAAATATTTAGAGGAAAAGGGAATTCACTACAACAGAGTAAAAGAAGAAGATATGCAAAATTATATAAAAGGACTACAAGAGCAAGGAAAAAAAGCATCAAGTATTTCTAGATGTATCGCATCAATTCGTTCTTTCTATCAATTTATATTAAAAAATAAAAAGATAAAAGTAGATCCAACAGCCAATATTCAATCTCCAAAAATAGAAAAAAGAACACCAAATGTATTGACAGCAAAAGAAGTAGAATTATTGTTAAAACAACCAGATAATGTTGACTTAAAAGGTATCAGAGATAAAGCAATGCTAGAATTTGCTTATGCAACAGGAATGAGAGTAACAGAAATTATTTCACTAAATATAGATGATGTTAACTTAGAAGAAGCATATGTTATCTGTAAAAATGGAAACAAACAAAGAATTATTCCACTTGGATCAATGTCATTAAAAGCTTTAAAAGAATATATTGAGGAAGCAAGAGGAATCTTAATTAAAAATGAAGATGAAAAAGCGTTATTTGTTAACGTAAATGGTGGAAGACTTACAAGACAAGGATTCTGGAAGATTATTAAATTCTATAAAGAACAAGCACATATTACAAAAGATATCACACCACATGTATTAAGACATTCATTTGCAACACATTTGTTACAAAATGGTGCGGATTTAAGAGCCATTCAAACCATGCTTGGACATTCAGATATATCTTCTACACAAGTATATATGCAATTCCAAGATGAAGGCTTAAGAGATATTTATAAAAAAGCACATCCAAGAGCTTAATGATTAAAAGATAGACAGCTATATAAAAAAATATAGCTGTTTTTTTGTTATAATTCACAGCTTAATCAATACCCTAGAGGCTTATGTTTTTTCTAGATTTCATAAATTTCTCGGCTCAATACAAATAATAAGAAACTCTAAAATCATTTTATGGCACCCTTTCACTTAGTCCTCGCTACGCTCGACGCGAACATTTTCCATAAAATGATTCAAGAGTTTCTAATTATTTTCCAATCACATTCGAAATTTTATTACATCTAGAAAAAACATAAGCCTCTAGGGTATTGATTAAGCTGTGAATTGTAACGTTTTTTGTCCTTATTTGCTGATAAATTTAAAATTACTTGTATAAACAATAAGAGATATGATAAAATATCACCTATGAGAAGTTTAACCTTATTATATAGGAAAAAAACAAAAAATGAAAAGGTGGGAGAAATGAAAAAAACAATCATACTAAGAATATTTGTAGGAATATTGGCTCTATGTCTTTGTATTTTGGCATTAACAATTGCATATTTTTTTAATACAGATATTCAAACGAAAGAGCCAAGACAAGTTTCAGCAGACTGCGAAATACATACATATACATATATGGAAAGAAATATATTTACGGTTACTAAAAAAAATGCTGAAGAAATCGGTAATCAAAAATATATCGTATATTTTCATGGTGGTTCTTATGTGGCAGAAGCTACACAAAATCATTGGGATTTTTTAGAAGATATTGTAAAAGATACAGGATATACCGTTATTATGCCAGATTATCCGCTAACGCCTAAATATCATTATCAAGATGTATACAATATGGTAGAGCCATTATATAAAGAAATTATAGAAACGGTTGGAAATGAAAATGTAATTTTAATGGGAGATTCAGCAGGAGGTGGTTTAGCGCTTGGATTATATGAAAAAATGGCAGAAGAAGCAGTAGCACTTCCTAGCAAAACAATTTTAATTTCGCCATGGTTAGATGTAAAATTAGAAAATGAAAATATACGAGAAATCGAAAAACAAGATACCATTTTAAATAAAGAAACCTTAAGATTAGCAGGGATTGCTTATGCAGGAAATGATGGAATTAATAGTTATTTGGTAAATCCAATAGAGGGAGATGCATCTACATTTCAAAATGTCAAAATATTCATTGGAACAAAAGATATATTAAATCCAGATTGTCATTTGTTAAAAGAAAAAGCAGATCAAGTAAATGGTGAGGTAGAAATCAAAGAATATGAAAATGCAAAACATATTTGGATAATTGATCATAATTCTGAAGAAGAAGTTACTAAGCAAGCATATAATGATGTTATAGAAGAATTAAAAAATTGATAAGGAGAAAGGTTGAAAAAGAATTACAATTTTGGCTGTGACAGAAATTAATTTTTTTACAACCGAGTTAGTGCCTTTGAGAGGAATGGTAAGAAAATGAATGATAAAAAAGAAAAATTATATTGGAGAAGATTAGATAATTCGGCCAAGATATTTCCCATATCTGCTGGAAAAAAATATAGTACTGTTTTTAGATTATCTGTTGTGTTAAAAGAACTTATCCAACCAGATATACTAGCAATAGCAGTAGAAAAAGCATTAGAACAATATGAATTTTTTAGAGTTCGTTTAAAAAATGGATTTTTTTGGAACTATCTAGAATATAATCCCAAAAAACCAATTGTAGAACAAGAGAAAGAATATCCTTGTAAATATATAGAACCAAAAGAAAATAATCAATATTTATTTAAAGTTACCTATTTTGATAAGAAAATAAATATTGATATATTTCATTCCTTAACAGATGGAAATAGTGGAATTATGTTTTTTAGAGAGATTGTCTATAATTATATTGAATTATCACACAAAGAAGAATTTCAAGAAGAATTAAGAATCAAAAGAAAATTTGATATATCAACAGAAGATAGTTATATAAAAAATTATAATAAAAAAGCGAAGGGAAATAATTCAGCAAAAAGAGCGTATAAATTAGCAGGAAGAAAAATAAAGTTAGGTGCGATTTCAGCGATACATGAAATCATTGATTTGCAAGAATTAAAACAAGAAGCAAAAGCACATAATGCAACAATCACACAATACTTAACAGCGGTTTTAATTTATGCCATTTATCAAGCCAATTATTTGAAAAATAAAGGAAAAAAGCCAATAAAAGTATGTATACCAGTTAATTTAAAAAAATATTTTCCTTCTAATACAATTTCTAATTTCTTTTCCTATATCACCGTAGAAGCAGAAATGCAAAAAGATCATTTAGATACATTTGATAAAATATTAGATTTTGTAAAAAAAGATTTTGAAAGAAAATTAACTCCAGAAGAAATTCAAAAAACAATGTCTGGAAATGTAAAACTAGGAACCAATTTATTCATTAAAATGATACCATTGGTATTAAAAAAGCCAATTGTCAGGTTAAGTTATCTAGAAATTCGAAAATATACAACAACAACTTTTTCGAATATAGGAAGAATTGGTATAATAGGTAAATATCAAAAATATATAGAAGATTTTTTGATGTTAATTGCACCTGAACCAGTAGAAAAAATTAAATGTTCTGCATGTTCATTTGAAAATCACATTGTATTTACCTTTACATCAATTTTAGATGATTGCAGTATAGAAAAAGCATTTTATCAATTTTTAACAGAAAAACATATTCAGGTAAAAATAGAAAGCAATGAAATTTTAGATATCAAAAATGGTGAAGAGCCATAAGGATGAAAGAGATAAATAAGAAAGGAAGTACTTATGTTATATCCTAAAAAATTAAGTAGTAAAAAAAGTAATTTATTGATTAAAATATTATTAGGTGTTTCATTGATAATTGCGATTATATTGACAATTATCAACAAGCTAACAACACCTGAAATTCATTGGGCAGAACTTGCTATTAGTGGAATTATCTATATTTGGATAACAGTTCGAT
This sequence comes from uncultured Clostridia bacterium, assembly GCA_944387445.1. Classification (GTDB taxonomy): domain Bacteria; phylum Bacillota; class Clostridia; order TANB77; family CAG-508; genus CAG-269. Next base: position 54,639 of record CALXEX010000005.1, read on the forward strand.
ATTCAATCAATAAAAGAACCAATATTGCAGGCCATGTTATGATACAAGCAATTGCTATTTCACTTTTAACAACATATATAGATTATAATTTTGGATTTAAAGGGTGGTCTTTAGAAATTTCAATTCCGATTATTATTATGATAGCGAATGTAACAATGTTAGTATTAACCATAGTCAGTCATAGAAAATATGTAAGATATGCTATATATCAATTGATGATTTGTATATATAGTTTGATACCAATTTATTTTATACAAGAAGAATTGATTGATAATTATGTTTTAAGTTATGTAGCTATTGGTATTTCTATTGTGAATTTCATATTAACCATTATTCTTTCGGCAAGAGATGTGAAAGAAGCAGTTATAAGAAAGTTTCATATGTAAAATATGGATGTAAAACAAAGAGACGTCAACTATTCTGACGTCCCTTTGTTTTTCGATTTTTTTATCAGTACTACTTGATAAATATTAAAGTTCATGATATATTATTAACATAATTATTTATAATTAAATTCAAAAAGATTAAATCAGAAGTTTATTTCTAAAAATTTCAGAATAAAAAGTATAAGTTAGTATTTAGCAAAACATAAGTTTACATGAGATAGTATATAAAAATTAGAATGTTTGTTATTCTACTATATATTTTTAACTATTTTTTGTTATTAAAGATTTAATTTCATAGTTTAGAAATCAAATATTTTATAATTCAAATCGTTTCCAATAAAGAATAAATTTTTTAGAAGTATTTTGCAATATTTTATAATTCAAATTTTTAAACCTTAAAAATCTTAAATGGCAGTTTAATTATAAGTAATTATAAATTAATAACAAGGAGGAATTTAATGGACAAAAAAGGAAAGAATCTTGTATTACTGGTCAAGAATTTATGGAAAAAATTTAAAAGGAAGTGATGATTATAGAGGAAGATGAAAGACAAATTATCTTGACAGAACATTTAGAGTTACATATAATAGAGGCAAGGAAAAAAATTAGGGCGTATAATTGAGAGTAGGGGTGAAATATGAAATCTAATATTTTTAAATATATATTTATTATATTTGTTATTATTCTTGTTATTGTAGCATTTTTTGTTATCAGAAATAACGAAAATGAACAAGAAACGCAAGAAGAAACAACAGGTACAGAAAAAGAGATTGTAAGACAAATTCGATTAGGAATTGCACAATGTGATACATTAAATCCATTATTGACAACTAATAAAAATGTTCAGGATATTACAAAATTGATTTATGAACCCTTAGTAGATATATCTTCAGATTATAAGGCAACACCAGCTTTAGCTACAGAATGGGCCAAACAAGATGCAACTACGTATATTATTAAATTAAGAGAAAATGTCAAATGGTCAAATGGAGATAGATTTACGTCAAATGATGTTCAATTTACTTATGATAAATTAAAGGAAAATTCCTCAATATATTCTAGTAACTTAGAACATGTAACTATGTTAGAAGTTGTTGATGATTATATGGTAAAAATGTATTTAGATCAAGAAGTATCTTTTTTTGAATATTATTTAACATTCCCAATATTGCCTAAAACATTTTATGATACGCAAGATTATTATAATACAGGTATTGTACCAGTAGGAACAGGAAAATACAAAGTGGAAAATGTGCAAGAAAACTATATAACACTTACGAAAAATACGAACTGGTGGGATAGAGACACGGAATTGTCATTAGAGGAAATCACAGTTAATGTGTATGATTCTGTAGGAGAGTTATATAATGCTTTTAAATTAGGAAATGTAGATATGGTTAGTACAAGCAATATGAATATACAAGACTATATAGGAACCATGGGATATAGTACAAAAGAAATAAAAGGAAGAGAACATGATTTCTTGGTTTTAAATACACAAAATACATTATTAGCAAATCAAGAAGTAAGAAGAGCAATTGCTTATTCAATTGATAAAAATAATATTGTATCAAATGTTTTTCAAAATAAATATTATACATCAAGTTTTCCACTAGACTTTGGTTCATGGGTATATCAAGAACAAGATGCAAGTTCTGGATATAATCCTGAACAGGCAAATCAACTTTTAACAGAAAATGGTTGGAGTTATAGAAACAGCAATTGGCAAAAAACAATAAGTGGAAGAACACAAAGAATACAATTAAATCTTATTGTAAAAGCATCAAATAGTACACAAGTATCTGTGGCAGACAATATAAGAACCCAATTAGCAAATCAAGGAATTAGAATTAATATTCAACAATATTCTGATGAGCAATATAATCTTGCTATACAAAATAAATCTTATGATATGATTTTATGTAGTATGAATTTATCACCAAATCCAGACATGTCATTATTTTTTGGAGAAGGAAATTTAGCGAATTATACCAATGAAGAAGTTACAAATTTAATGAATGAAGTAAAAAATACAACAGATGAAGAAACAATCAAAAATGACTATTCAAGATTAGCAGAAATTTATAAAACAGATATACCATATATTAGTTTATATACCAATAAACATACAATAGCATATAATACAGAATTGGTAGGAGAAATTGAATCAAATTGGTTTAATCCTTTTTGTCGGAATAGAAACATGGTATAAATAATGATAATAAAAAATTTTTAAAATAAGTATTGACAAAACAAATTTTTGATATATAATAACAATATCAAACAAAAGTTCAAGTAAATGAGGAGGAAAATTATGAGTGAGAATGCAGAAAAAAAGAAAGCGCTAGAAGCAGCAATGAGTCAAATAGAAAAACAATTTGGTAAAGGTTCTGTTATGAAATTAGGAGAATTTAAGGCAATGGAAATAGAGGCAATTCCAACAGGTGCTTTAAGCTTAGACATTGCATTGGGAATTGGTGGAGTACCTAGAGGAAGAATTATAGAAGTATTTGGACCAGAATCTTCTGGTAAAACAACATTGGCATTACATATTATTGCAGAAGCACAAAAAATGGGAGGAGAAGCAGCATTTATTGATGCAGAGCATGCTTTAGACCCAGTTTATGCAAAAAAATTAGGGGTAGATATCGATAATTTAATTGTATCTCAACCAGATACAGGAGAACAAGCACTAGAAATAACAGAAAGTTTAGTAAGAAGTGGAGCACTAGATGTTATTGTCGTAGACTCTGTAGCAGCATTGGTTCCAAAAGCAGAAATTGATGGTGACATGGGAGATTCACACATGGGATTACAAGCAAGACTTATGTCACAAGCACTAAGAAAATTAGCAGGAGCAATTAATAAATCTAAAACCGTATTAATTTTTATTAACCAATTAAGAGAAAAAATAGGTGTTATGTTTGGAAATCCAGAGACGACAACAGGTGGTAGAGCATTAAAATTTTATGCCTCTGTTAGAATGGATATTAGAAAAATAGAAAACATTAAACAAGATGGAGAAGTAAAAGGAAATAGAGTAAGAGTAAAAGTTATCAAAAATAAAGTGGCACCACCATTTAGAGAAGCAGAATTTGATATCATTTATGGAGAAGGAATTTCCAAAGAAGGAAATATCCTAGATATGGCAGTTAACTTAGACATTGTAGAAAAGGCAGGTTCTTGGTTTAGCTATAATGGAGAAAGAATTGGACAAGGAAGAGAAAATGTTAAAAAATACTTAAAAGAAAATCCAAAAATGTTAGAAGAAATAGAAGGAAAAGTAAGACAAGATTTTGAAAAAGTATTTGAAGAAAGTCTAGGAGAAGAATTACCTGAAATTGATATGGATGATGATGAAGAAGAATAAAAACAAAAAAAGGGGGATACAATGTATCTCCTTTTCCTTATAATTTGTGGTTGCTATTTTAAAATCTTTATAGTAAAATAGAAAAAAAGTATGCTATATGCAAAATGAAAGATTTCTATACAAACAAAAAGGAGAAAAAATGGAAGAACGATATAGAACTTTATCAGCAGTTATGTTGATGTTAATCAGAGAAAACAATGGAAAAGAAGAAATTTTATTGCAAAAAAGAAAAAATACGGGATATATGGATGGCTATTGGGATTATTCAGCAACTGGACATGTTGAAAATATGGAGAGTATGAAAATGGCAATGCAAAGAGAAGCAAAAGAAGAATTGTGCATTGATATTGCTATAGAAGATTTGGAATTTGTTTCATTAATTCATAAAATCAATGGGATTGATACCATATACTATAATGGATATTTTAAAGCACAAAAATGGAAGGGAAATCCAAAAATTGGGGAACCAAACAAGGATGAGGAGATAAAATGGTTTGATATTCATAATCTTCCAGAAAATTTAATTGATGACAGAAAGAATGCTATGGAAAATTATATACAAAAAATACCATATAGTGAATTTGGTTGGAATGAAAGAAAACAAAGGTAAAGGTGGATGTTATGATAAAATTACTTGCAAGTGATTTAGATGGAACAATTGTGTACAATAATGAGATAACGACAATGGATTTGGAAGCAGTAAAAAAATTGAGACTAACAGATATTCAATTTGTTGTTTGTACAGGAAAAACATATGCAATGACAAAAGACATATGTCATCAATTAAAACCAACATATGGGATTTTTGGAAATGGAACACAAATTATCAATATAAAAACAGGTAAAGAAATTATTAGAAATACCATAACAAATGCACAAGTGATGGATTGTTTGAAAATTGCTAAAAAACATCATTTACATATACATATTTATACAGAACATAAAATTATTGCACAAGAAAATTTAGACTATATGGCTTATAGAAATTATATTTTATACAAAGATCAGGTAGAATTTGAAATAGTGGATTCTATAGAAAATTATATAAGAGAACAAAATCCCAATATATTAAAATTGATATTATCAGGGGAAAAAGAATTGCTAACTATAAAAAGAGAAATTGAATCCAAAGAAAAGGTAACTGCAATACGAATAAAAAAATGTGGAAAATATATTGATAAAGTTGTTGGTAAAGAATATGAATATTTGGATATTGTACCTAGGCATATAACAAAATATCATGCTTTAATGCAATTAAGTATATATTTAGGGATACCAATGGAACAAATTATGGCAATAGGAGATAATATCAATGATATAGAAATGATAAAACATGCTGGAATTGGAGTAGCAATAGGAGGTAGTTATAAAAGAGTACAAAATATTGCTTCTTATGTAACTCAAAATACAGTAAAAACAGGAGGATTTGCAGAAGCAATTGATAAATTTCTAATAGAAACAAGGAGTGAATATGTATACAGTAGAAGAATTTGATAAAGAAAAAACAAAAGTATTAAAATATGTATTATATAAAAAAAGAAGTGAAAATGAAATTAGAAAAAAATTTGGAAATGAAATAGAAGAAAATTTGCTAGAGGATATTATTGCCTATTTAAAAGAAGCAAAATATATAGATGATAAAGAATATATTAGAAAAACAATCAATAATTTTATGGCTTTAAAAAATCTATCTATACGAGAGATAGAATATAAATTATATAGCAAAGGAATCAAAAAAGAAGATATAGAAGATTATATTTATGAAAATAAAGAAGAATTAAATCAATATGAAATGAAATCAGCTAGAAATATAGCTAATAAAAAAATAACATCATTAGAATTAGAAGAAATTAAACAATATTTAATGAAAAAAGGATATAAAAGAGAAAATATAGCTATTGCATTAGAAGATATATAAGAAGAGGAGAGAGACCATGTCGATATTAACATTAGAAACAAAAAAGTATGCTATTAAGATAGAAAACTTTGAAGGACCGCTAGATTTATTATGTCATTTAATTGAAATTAATAAAATGAATATTTATGATATTCATTTAAATGAAATTACAGACCAATATATTCAATATTTAAATCAAATGGAAGAAATGAATTTGGAAATTGCTAGTGAATTTGTTGTTATGGCATCTACTTTACTATATTTAAAATCAAAAAAACTACTTCCAAAACAAGAAGAGGAAGAAGAAGAACTAACCGAAGAAGAATTAATTAGAAGAATCATTGAATATAAAAAGTTTAAAGAAATTAGTAAAGTATTGAAACAAAATTTTATGCAAAATGGAAATCGCTATTATAAAAGCCAAGAAAATATTGAGCTTCCAAAACAAAAATTGGAAAAGGATTATGATAACACGGTTATTCCTAATATATATAGTGAATTAATAGAAAGAAATCGTGCAAAAATCAATCAAAATGCAAAAAATATTGAAAAAATTGCATTAGTAGAAAATTATACAGTTGCTAGCAAAGTAAAAGAAATGTTTAAAGTATTGGTAAAACAAAAACGATTTGTGTTTAATAAATTATTTTCATTGAATAAGCACAATAAACAAGAAGTAGTAACAGCATTTAGTGGATTATTAGAAATGTCAAGAAGAAAGAAAGTAGAAACGACACAAGAAGAACTTTTTGGAGATATTACTGTTGAGAAACCAAAAAGAGCATAAGAGATGTAGAAAGAATCATGTAAGAAAAGGCTTATGGCTATCATACATGATTCTTTATTTGTTGACAAATTATGTATACTGATATAAAATATATTGTATAAAAATAGTAGGAGGTAACAATGATATGGAAAAAATGAATAAAGAAGCATATCAACGGTTAAAACACAGAAAGGAGCAACTGGAGGCTAGAGTAGAAAGAGATGTTCCGGGACCTGAAAGGGAAACTGCCAAAAGACTTTTGAAAAAAGTTTCTAAACGGTTAGAGGAGTTTGAAAAAGCTAATGGCATTATTCATGAAGAAACAACAGAGACAGTAGAAGAGGAGAAGGAGTACAGGGGATTCTATACTACGAGTAGTAAAAGAAATTCTAAATTTGGGGAATTTGTTAAAAAGAATTTTGGATCATTTGAAAATTTCTTTTCATTTATGGAAGGTGTTGCTAAGAAGTTTGAAGAGGAATGCAAAAAGAATCCAAGAAACCATAATGGTTATAACAAATGGTATGATTATGAAGAACCTGAAGAATATTACCAGGAAGAAACTCGTTCAGTAGACGAGCTAATTAAAGACTTAGGAGTTCTATATCTGATTTTCGGGAGTACCTATCAAACATATTTTAATTACCATGTTTATAAGGTAAGATTTTTGAAAGAAATCGAAAAAAATGGAGCTTTCTTCAGAGTAAAGGCAAATATCTATGAAGATAATAAATTAATTTGCAAAGGCATTCAAATTGGATTCTGGCCCTTTCATAGAGGCGATGACAGGGTTAGAGATATGGAATGGTCTGCAAAAGATAATGTCTTTAAAAAATATGACGAAAGGAGTACACCGACAAGAGTATTTATATTAAAAATATTGAAAGAAATGCAGGAGTTGTGGAATAGCTATTTTGATGAAGAAGTAGAAAAACTTCCTGACAAAGCTCAAAAAGACAACGAAGTAGAAAAACTTCCTGACAAATCTCAAAAAGACAACTTTGTGACAGTTACAATGTCTAAAGAAGAACGTCGGAGAAGGATTAGAGAGATTTCCCAAAATCTGTATCCTCAAAAATTTGATAGGATGAAGGATATACTGATTGAGACAGATAAGCAATATAAAGATTTGGCGGACTATCTTGAAACATCAGGGTTGGTCTATGAAGTAAGAGAAAATGCTATATATGTATGGCACTATCATTATAATAAGTATTTTAAACTCATAGGATACAACTTAACTGGTCGTGACAAGGTGTTAAATTTGTTACCGGTGCAATAACTTTTATTGTTATTGTTTAAATTCCAAAAAGAAGGGAAAACTAATTACAGAACTAAGAAACAAGGTGATGTAATTGGTTTTTCTTTTTATTTTATTAATATTTCTAGTTTTGGGATTGGTTATTTTAACTTCTAAGTTAGATATTAGAATGATAAATTTAATCATAGATTCACAAAGTAAAAAGTATATAAATGATAGATATGAAATTATCATAAAATTAAAAATTTTTGGAAATATACCGATTCTAAAATTTACACTAAATAAGAGCAGACTAAGAAAAATAAAACAATCTAGGAAAATGAATGAAAAAGTAAAACAATTAGAAAAGGATATTTTACAAAACAAAGATAAATTTGATAGACAAGTGATAAAAGGTTTAAAAGAATTTAGTAAAGGCATATATATGAAAAAATTAGATTTAGAAGTAGAATTGGGAACAGAAAATGCATTTTTAACATCTATGTTCGTTACTATTTTTTCTAGTATATTATCTATTGTATTCTCAAGAATCCATGTAAGAGAAAAAAATATCGTATATGAAATTAAACCACTTTATAGAAATGAAAATTCTATAAAAATTGAAATTTCTGGTATATTTCAAATAAAACTGATACATATTATAAATACCATATATGTATTAAATAAAAAAGGAGGAAGAAAAAATCATGAGCGAACATCCAATAGAAGGTCTTATGACTACAGCTATGAATAGTATCCAAGATATGATAGATGTGAATACCATTATAGGAGAGCCAATTGAAACATCTAATAATATAGTCATTATTCCCATATCAAAAGTATCATTTGGTTTTGCAGCAGGAGGAAGTGAATTTAAAGGAGAAACGGTTGATGAGTACAGAAAAAGAGAAAAAGAAGAAGAAGTGCAATACAGGTTACCATTTGGAGGTGGTTCAGGAGCAGGGGTTACCATTAATCCAATTGCATTTCTAGTTATCCAAGGAGAAAATGTAAAATTAATGCCTGTTAATTATAGTTCATCAATAGATAAACTTTTAGATTATATTCCAGACTTATTAGACAAAACAAATAACATGATTAATAAATGTATCCAAAAGTCGAAAGATAAAACAAAGGGAGATACAAAAGAGAATGAACAAAAGAAATCAGAAAAAGTAAAAATGGATAAAAATAGAATAGCAGAAGATTTAGACGAAAGTAAACATATAAAAGAAAGAATAGAAAGAACAAAAAAACCAGTAGAAGAAGAAATTACTTATGAGTATGAATATGATGAAACATTAGATGATGATGAATAAGGGATTTTAGGGAAGAATGGGTACGTTCCTAAAATCCCTTATTCAATTGTCGAAAACTTCTTATAAAACGACAAAACTTCCTATTTTTTACTCTTGGAAAATACTGGAAAAAAGAATATAATACAAGAAGAATTTTAAAGGAGGCTATGATGGAATCAAAATTTTATGAAGAGGACAAGTTGTTAATTTTTAGAATCACAGATGAAATTGATGATTTTAGTGTTCAAAAGATAAGGAGGAGAGCGGATTATGACATTGAAAGATATATGCCTAGAAAAGTTATATTTGATTTTAATCGTGTTACATTCATGGATAGCGCAGGGATAGGATTGATTATTGGAAGGTACAAATTTGCAAAAATGTTAGGAAGTACAGTAGAACTTTCAAATTTAACGAGTAGCATTAAGAAAATATTTGAAATGAGTGGGATTTTAAGATTAATACCAATTACCAATTTAGAAGATGAAAAGTATATAAATAAAATTGGATAATTTTATTTATAAAAGGTTATAGGAATACCTTATGAAAAACCTAAATATATATATAAAGGAAAAGAAGATGAAAAGTGAAATTGAAAATGAAATGAAATTAGAATTTATTAGTAAATCTGCAAATGAAGCATTTGCAAGAATCACAGTAGCAGCGTTTGCATCACAGTTAGATCCTACAATTGAAGAATTGGCAGATATTAAAACAGCAGTATCTGAAGCTGTTACCAATTGCATTATTCATGGATATGATAAAAAACAAGGGATTGTTAAAATATTTGCAAGGCTAAAAGAAAATGAAATTTTAATAGAAATATCAGATAAGGGCAAGGGAATTGAAAATATTGATATAGCAAAAGAACCATTATATACCACAAAACCAAATTTAGAAAGATCAGGAATGGGATTTACTATTATGGAAAGTTTTATGGACGAAGTAGATGTAGAATCTGTTGTAGGCTTAGGAACAAAAGTGACCATGAGAAAAGTGATAAAAAATAAACTGGAAAATGAAGAATCTGATGATGAGTTTGAAATGATTACAAAAGAATAGAGGTAAACTATGTTTGAAAATAGTGTAGAAGCAATCAAGAAAGCACAATCTGGTGACAAATATGAAATGGAAAGAATGATTAGAGATAATAATGGACTTATTTGGAGTATTGTTAAAAGGTTTAATGGGAGAGGATATGATTTAGAAGATTTATACCAGATAGGGTGTATGGGATTTATAAAATCCATCAAAAGATTTGATACCAATTATGATGTAAAATTATCTACATATGCAGTTCCTTATATGATAGGAGAAATTAAACGATATATACGTGATGATGGTCCTATAAAAGTAAGTAGAAGTATTAAGGAATTAGGAATGAAAATAAGAGAACTGCAAAAAGAAAATTTAAATAAAAAAGGAAAAGAATTGACAATTGATGAATTAGAAAAAGAATTAAAAATTTCCAAAGAAGATATTGCATTGGCATTAGAAGCAAATCATACAGTAGAATCCATAGATGGAAAAGTCTATACAAATCATAAAGATGGAAATAGTATCAATTTAATAGAAAGAATTTCATCAGATAAAAACGAAGAAGAATGTATCACAAATAAATTAGCAATAAAACAATTAATAGATGGGTTAGAAGATAGAGATAAAGAAATTATTTTCTTAAGGTTTTATAAAGACAAAACACAATCACAAGTGGCAAAAATTCTTGGTATTACACAAGTACAAGTATCAAGACTAGAAAGAAAAATTTTAGAGAATATGAAAATGAAGCTAATTTCATAATGAGGTGATAGATTGAAAAAGTTTTTTATCTATTTTTTTACTTTTTTATTTATTTGTTTTATCTTACCAGCATTGCTAACAAAATCGGAAATGAATGCATTATCAGAAACAAGTCAAGAAGAAAATAAACAAGCAGATGAAGAAGTGATAGAACCATATACATATAATCAATATGGAACAATTAAACTATTACATACAGATACAAATGAGGTAGAAGAAGTACCATTAGATATGTATCTTTGCCATGTAGTATCAGCAGAAATGCCAGTTGATTTTGAAACAGAAGCCTTGAAGGCGCAAGCCATTGTAGCAAGAACATATACAATTTATAAAATCAAAAATAAAAAACATGATAATGCAGACATTTGCGATGATTCAAATTGTTGTCAAGCTTGGATTTCAAAAGAAGATAGGCTAGCCAGATGGGATGGAGACAAAGAAGCAAAATGGAACAAGATAGAAACATGTGTAAAAGAGACACAAGGAAAAATCATTACATATAATAATGAACCAATCAATGCTTTTTTTCATTCAAATAGTGGCGGAAAAACAGAACTTCCAGTAGATGTATGGGGAGGACGGTAGTAATATGCCATATCTTCAAGTTGTAGAAACAGCAGGGGAGGAAGGATATACACAATATAACTCAGAAGTGGAGTTATCTAATGATGAAATATTAGAAAAATTAAAAGTAAACTATGCAGATATTCAGATTGATTTTAATAATACAGAAGATATAAAAATATTGGAATATACAAGTAGTGGAAGAGTGAAAACCATTAAATTTGGTAATCATGAAATTTCAGGTACAGAAGCAAGAAGTATATTTGGATTACGTTCTACTAATTTTGAAGTATTAAGAGAAGATGGAAAAATAAAATTTACGGTTAAAGGATATGGTCATGGTGTAGGAATGAGCCAAACAGGAGCGGATAGCATGGCAAAAAGCGGAAGTTCTGCAGAAGAAATCATTAATCATTTCTATGTTGATGTAGAGATTAAAGATGTGAATTCTCTTTAAATATCAAATTAGAAACTCTTAAATAATTTTATGGAAAATGTTCGCGCTTGACGTGAGAACTGCCATAAAATTATTTTAGAGTTTTTTGTTATTCGTATTGAGCCGAGGAATTTATAAGAAATGAATATACAAGGAGTTGAGCCTGAGAGAAAGAGGCGCAATAAACTAGGAAATGTAACAAGTTAATCATGTTATTTTTATTTTTTAAAAAATTATTTAAAAATGTATAATCCTTAAAAAAAAGGAAATACTTGTAATAACAAAGTATTTAAGGAGGATTATATGAAAAAGGACATTCATTTAAAAAATATAAGGGAAAAAAACATAAATGACAAAATCATTTCTTATGTAGTAGTAGGAGCAATCATAATTGCTATTATTGTTATTTCACTTCTATTGTATAGTCAGAAAATAAATCAGGATGTAAAAGACGAGACAATAACATTAGATCAAATGACAGATATGATAGGAGATACAAATCAATATAATGAGGAAACAGAAAGTGCCAGTACAGAAATAGGAAAAACAGTTGAAGAGAGTGAAGAAGAAGCAAAACAAGAAACTGTAGAAAATAGAACAACACAAAATACAACTAGCAATGCAATTGTAGAAAGTAGTAGTGAAAATACAAATACAAGTGCAAATACAATACAAAATACAACAAGTGAAGACACAGAAGAAACACAAGAAGTAAAAGAGTTAACTTTTGAAAAACCAGTTGAAGGAGAAATTGTAAGAGAATTTGCTCAAGATAATTTAGTATATTCAGAAACATTAGAAGAGTGGGTTACACATAATGGAATTGATATAAAAGCAGATAAAACTACAGTTGTAAAATCTGCAGAAGCAGGTGTTGTAAAGTCTATAAAAAATGATCCTAGATATGGTTTAACAATTGTAATTGAACATGATGATACGTATCAAACGGTATATTCGAATTTGTTAACTTCTGAATTTGTTGTAGAAGGAGAAAAAGTAGAAAAAGGACAATCTATAGGAACGGTTGGAAATAGTGCTGTGTTTGAAATTGCAGACGAACCACATTTACATTTTGAAATATTAAAAAATTCTATACAAGTAGACCCTTCTATTTATATACAATAACACGAGCCTCTTGCTATTCCCGCTTCCTCATTTCTTTTCTATTAAGAAATTACAATTGACGAAGTAAAATATGTATGATAAAATACGTTAGTAAGTAGCGTAACTACTAAATAAAGATAGAAGAGGGAATGAAAAATGAAGCTAGGAATCGTTGGATTACCAAATGTAGGAAAAAGTACATTATTTAATAGTATCACAAAAGCAGGCGCAGAATGTGCAAACTATCCATTTTGTACAATAGAACCAAATGTAGGGGTTGTACCTGTTCCAGATGAAAGATTAGATGTATTAGCCAATATGTATCATCCACAAAAAGTAACACATGCAGTAATTGAATTTGTAGATATAGCAGGATTGGTTAAAGGAGCAAGCAAAGGAGAGGGATTAGGAAATAAGTTTTTATCACATATTCGAGAAACAGATGCTATATGTGAAGTAGTAAGATGTTTTGAAGACTCTAATATTGTACATGTTGATGGAAGTATTAATCCAGTAAGAGATATCGAAACCATTAATTTGGAATTAATATTTGCAGATATGGAAACAGTTAATAAACGATTAGATAAAGCTAAGAAAAATTTAAAAGCAGATAAAAAATATCAAGAAGAAATTGATTTGTTAGAAAAAATAAAAGAAAATTTAGAGAATGGTATATCAGCAAGGGCAATTGATTTTAATGAAGATGAACAAGCTTTAGTAAAAGATATGTTTTTATTAACAACAAAACCAATATTATATATTGCCAATGTTTCTGAAGAACAATTAAGTGATGCAGAAAATGACCAAATGGTCAAAAAAGTAAAAGAATATGCAGAAAAAGAAAAAGCAGAAGTGATTCCTTTATGTGTCAAAGTAGAAGAAGAATTATCAGGACTTGAAGATAAAGACAAGAAAGAAATGTTGGAAATGTTAGGATTAGAAGAATCAGGACTAGATAAAGTTATTAAAAAAAGTTATGATTTATTAGGTTTAATGTCATTCTTAACAGCAGGAGAACCAGAAGTAAGAGCCTGGACAATTAAGAAAGGAACCAAAGCTCCACAGGCTGCAGGAAAAATACATTCAGACATTGAAAGAGGCTTTATTAAAGCAGAAGTGGTTTCTTTTAAAGACTTGGTAGAACAGGGATCAATGGTATCAGCAAGAGAAAAAGGCTTGGTTAGATCAGAAGGGAAAGAATATATTATGCAAGATGGAGATATTGTTCTATTCAAATTTAATGTATAAAAATGAGAGATTCAGAAAAAAGTTATAATTAGTCAAGAAAAAATAGTGTTTTCTATGCAATAAGAAAGAATATATACTTGTAACAAAAATGTAATAAAAAAATCAAAAAAATGTATTGACGAAAAAATAAAATAAGTATATTATAATGGTAATGTAAACAAAAGATAGACAATAGTGTGTTTGTGGACTTGCAATTATTAAAAAAACGTGCTATAATAATAATTGTTTATAGAGTTAATCGAAAATATACTATTCAAAGTAAGGAGAGGTAATATGAAAAAATCAATTATTTTAAAAAGTTTTTTAGTAATTTTAGTATGTGCAATGCTTATATTTGCAATAACACCAGTATATGCAGCAACAGATGAAGGGTTTGAAGATATTTTAACAGGCAATTCATCAAACACTTCAAATACAGGAAATACCAATACGGGAAATAAAAATACAGGAAATACTAACACTAATACAAATTCTAGCAATGTTCAAAATTTGAATGCATTAAGAAATACAAGTAATACTACAAATACAGCTAATACTTTACCTAAAACAGGAATCCAAGATTCTTTACCAACTGTATTATTAGTTGTTGTATTTGGAATTTCAGCAGTTTATGCATATAAGAAAATAAAAGATTATAGAAATATTGATTAATATATGAATTAGTAATAAGTAAATTGAAGATGATTAAACATCTTCAATTTTTGCTTTTATAATGATTCGGTTACCATTAAAATTATTACATGTAACCAAAGTTAATTCAAAAGAATCTGTGATTGTTTGATACACAGGAGATAAATCATCAAATTTTACTTCGTAATTTTTAATGACAGAATACGTATATTGATTATCAGAAGTATCATATATATATATTTTATTCTCTATATTTAAATTTTTAATATTACTAAAGAATTTATCATTATCATAATTATGTCCTGCGATACATAAATTAGCAGGATTAGGATTTGTAGAAGGAAAATCTCCGAAAAAACGACATGGAGAAGTTTTTAGTAATTCATCGTTTAATTCATTAAAAATTGGATAAGAAATATTTAGTATCGGGATTTCGATGATTCCAATAATACTATTAGGTGCAAGTGGGAGAGTATTGTTTGTATTATCAATTGTATGATTCGAATACAATTTGGTGATACTATAATTATTAATTAGTAAATTCGAAAAATCTTCTTTATGATTTAAAGAAATTTTGTAATAAGCAAATATAGAAGTAATGATAAGTATAGCAATAATAGAAAGAAAAAATTGAATATTAAATATTTTTTTTAGAGAATATTTTTTAGAATGGATGTATTTATTATTAGAATCTTCTGATTGGTCAATATGTTTATTAAAATCAATATTGATAATTTGATTCATGTACATACCAGTCCTTTCATGCTATTAACTATTAGTATTTCCGTCTATGACAAAAATATGATAGAAAGAAAAAACAAAAAAATGGAAATATTACACTTTTAAGGATTTTAATAGGGAAAAGGAATAAATTTTTTCTTATCTTAAGATTTCGAAAAAGACTCTTGACAAAGTGAAAATATAGTATTAAAATAGTTAGGTCACGAACTAAAAGAGGTGTAAATATGGAAAAACATGAAATTGGAAAGTACATTCAAATTGTTTCAAGACAATTAAAAAGAAATATGGATGAAACATTAAGCAAATATAATGTTACAGGCGTGCAATCTATGGTTATAGGATTTATTTATAAAAAATCTAAAAAAGGAGAAGTATTTGCTAAAGATATTGAAGAAGAATTTGATATGAGAAAAGCGACAGTTACTGGAATCATTCAATTATTAGAAACAAATGGATTGATTGTTAGAAAAGCGAAAGAAGGTGACTGCAGATTAAAAAGTATCGTATTAACACCAAAAGCATTAGAAATAAAAACAGCAGTAAAAAAGCAAATAAGCATAGAAGAAAAAAATATTGTAAGTGAAATGACCAAAGAAGAACAAAGGCAATTTTTAGAATTACTAAAAAAAGCATCAAGAAACTTAGAGAAAAATCTCATTAGAAAGAACGAGAATTTTCAAAACTAAATCTATAGGATTTTTCAATTATGAAAATAGAAAAATGATTTTTCTATGAATCTATTAAAAAAGTTAAAAAATAGTGAAGAAAGGAGAGAAATATGTTAAAAAAATTAGCAAGTTATATTAAAGAGTACAAAAAAGATACCATATTAACACCTATTTTTGTTGTTTTAGAAGTTGTTATGGAGGTTGTTATTCCTTTATTAATGGCTAGAATTATAGATGTAGGAATTCAAAATGGAGATGTACGCTATATTCTAGAAATGGGAGCTTTATTAATTGTTTCAGCTATATTATCTTTAACCTTTGGAATGCTATCAGGAAGATTTGCAGCAAAAGCTTCAGCTGGATATGCAAAAAATTTAAGAAAAGCAATGTTTCATAAAGTGCAAGACTATTCTTTTGAAAATATAGATAAATTTTCAACATCAAGTTTAGTGACACGTATGACAACAGATGTTACCAATGTGCAAATGGCTTTCCAAATGATTATCAGAATTTTGGTTAGAGGACCAATTATGATGATATTTGCTTTATTAATGGTTATGTCTATTAGCTTGAAATTATCAGCAGTCTTTTTCGTAGCCATACCAGTTTTAGGGGCGATTTTATTCTATATAGCAATAAAAGCACATCCTAACTTTGAAAGAGTATTTAAAAAATACGATAAATTAAATAGAGTCGTTCAAGAAAATGTATCAGCAATTAGGGTTGTAAAAGCCTATGTTAGAGAGTCTTTCGAAGAAAAGAAATTTAAAGAAGTTAATGATGAAGTATATGAAAATTTCAAAAAAGCAGAAAAAATCGTTGCATTTAACGGACCAGTTATGCAATTTACAATTTATACTTGTATTTTATTAATCTCATGGATTGGTACACAACTAATTGTTGGTGGAGAAATGGGAACAGGACAATTATCAAGTATTATTACATATGCATGGCAAATCCTTGCAAGTTTGATGATGTTATCTTTTGTATTTGTTATGATTATCATGGCACAATCATCAGCAGAAAGAATTATCGAAGTTATTGATGAAGAACCAACCATAAAAGATAAAGAAAATCCAGTAACAGAAGTAAAAGACGGTTCTATCAAATTTGAAAATGTCAGTTTTCAATATAATGATGAAGAGAAAGATGATAAATTTGCACTGGAAAATATTAATTTAGATATTAAAGCAGGAGAAACCATAGGAATTATTGGTGGAACAGGAAGTTCAAAATCAACACTTGTACAATTAATACCAAGATTGTATGATGTCACAAAAGGAAACATCAAAGTAGGAGGCGTTGATGTTAAAGATTATGAAATTCACGCTTTAAGAGATGCTGTAGCTATGGTATTACAAAAAAATGTCTTATTTTCTGGAACGATTGCTGAAAACCTAAGATGGGGAAATAAAGAAGCAGATCAAGAAGAATTAGAAGAAGCATGTAAATTAGCACAAGCAGATGGATTTATTAAAGAATTCCCTAGCAAATATGAGACTGTACTAGATCAAGGTGGTACAAATGTTTCAGGAGGACAAAAACAAAGAATTTGTATTGCAAGAGCAATGCTAAAGAAACCAAAAATATTAATTTTAGATGATTCAACAAGTGCAGTTGATACCAAAACAGATGCGTTAATTCGTAAAGCATTTAGAGAAGAAATTCCAAATACAACCAAAATTATTATTGCACAGAGAGTTTCTTCCGTTGAAGATGCAGATAAAACTATTGTATTAAATGAAGGTAAAATAGATGGAATTGGAACATCAGAAGAATTACTAAAAACAAATGAAATTTATAGAGAAGTATATGAATCACAGATGAAAGGAGGAGACGAAGATGGAGAAAGTGAAGGGCAAGAAAAGAAAGACAATTAAAAGATTATTGAAATATGTAACTGAAAATTATAAATTACAATTAGCAGTAGTTTTAGTTAGTATTATCATTAGTGCTCTAGTAGGTGTTATTGGAACACAATTTATCAAATACTTAATTGATGATTTCATCACACCACTTTTAGGAAGTGAGTCTCCAGATTATTCAGCACTATTAAATGTAATTATGATAATGGCTGTTATCTATTTAGTAGGTGTGGTTTGTACATTTACATATAATCGATTAATGGTTAATATATCACAAGGTGTGTTAAATAAAATTCGCACACAAATGTTTAATCATATGCAAAAGTTACCAATCAGATATTTTGATAGTAGAACACATGGAGATATTATGAGTACATATACAAATGACGTTGATACTTTAAGACAAATGCTTAGTCAAAGTATTCCACAAGTATTTTCAGCTTGTGTTTCTATGGTAGCAGTACTATTTGCAATGCTTGCAACTAATATTTATTTAACACTTGTTGTATTAGCAATGGTCATATTAATGGTATTTGTTTCTAAATATTTAGGAGGAAACAGTTCAAGATTCTTCGTTAAACAACAAGAAGATATCGGAAAAGTTAATGGATATATTGAAGAAATGATGGAAGGACAAAAAGTTGTCAAAGTATTTAATTATGAAGAAGATTCAAAAGCAAAATTTGATGACTTAAATGAACAATTATGTGACAGTATGACAAAAGCCAATATGTATGCCAATATTTTAATGCCTTGTATTATGAATATAGGAAATTTAGGATATGTACTAGTAGCAGTTATTGGTGGTATCTTATCAGTTAATGGAATCTTGACAATTGGTAGTATTGCAGCCTTTTTACAATATGTAAAAGCTTTTACAAATCCATTAGGTCAAGTATCACAACAAATGAACTCTATCATTATGGCATTAGCAGGAGCTGAAAGAATCTTTGATTTAATTGACCAAGAAGAAGAGGTTGATGAAGGATATGTAACATTAGTAAATGCCAAAATGGAAAATGGAAAAATTGTGGAATCTGAAGAAAGAACAGGAATGTGGGCATGGAAACATCCACATAAAGATGGAAGAATTACTTATACAAGACTTCGTGGTCAAGTAGAATTTGAAAATGTACAATTTGGATATGAACCAAAGAAACGAATTTTACATGATATTACATTAACAGCAAAAGAAGGACAAAAAGTATCATTTGTTGGAGCAACAGGAGCAGGAAAAACAACGATTACAAATCTAATCAACAGATTTTATGATATTCAAGACGGAAAAATTCGTTATGATAGAATTAATATCAGAAAAATTAAGAAAGACGATTTAAGAAGATCTTTAGGAATGGTTCTTCAAGATACAAGTTTATTTACAGGAACCATCAGAGACAATATCCGTTATGGAAAACTAAATGCAACAGATGAAGAAGTCGAATCTGCTGCAAAACTTTCAAATGCAGATAAATTTATTAAACACTTACCACATGGATATGATACGATGATAACTGGTAATGGAGAAGGTTTATCACAAGGACAAAGACAATTATTATCAATTGCAAGAGCAGCATTAAATAATCCACCAGTATTAATCTTGGATGAAGCAACATCAAGTATTGATACAAGAACAGAAAAAATTGTTCAAGATGGAATGGATAAATTAATGAAAGGAAGAACAGTATTTGTTATTGCACATAGACTTTCAACAATTAAGAACTCTGATTTAATTATGGTATTAGATCATGGAAGAATTATTGAAAGAGGAAATCATAATGAGTTAATTGCACAAAAAGGAACTTATTATGGATTATATACAGGTGCAATTGAGATTGATTAGGAGAAAATGGAATATTTTTGAATAAGATAATACATCTTTATTTCTAACACGAAATGAAATAAAGGTGTATTTTTTTAGACAAAATATATACAAAAAAAATGAATTGTGATAAAATTTTAACAGAAAAAATAGAAGGAGGAAAACAAATGAAAACAAAAAGTATTAAACTAAGTATTGTTATTTTATTAGTGCTTATCATTATTTTAGGAGGTGTTTTTGCATATCTATATTTTGCAACAGATGTATTTAAAACAAATCAGGAACTGTTTTTTAAATATTTAGGACAATTAGTAGCAAGCGAAGAAGGATTTGTTGAAGATAATTTAACTGCTTATTTTGAAAAGAAAAGAACAGGAAAATATGAAGATAATGGAAATTTTTATGTAGATATTGATATGAGTGGCGTAGATGATGATATGTTAGCAACTGTTAATGATTTTAACATAGAATATTCAGGAAAAATAGATAATACGACAAGAAAAAATGAACAAGATATTTCCATCAATTATTCAAGTGATGTTAATTTTCCTATAAAATACAAATATGCCAATGAGACACTAGGATTACAAACAGACTATGTTTCAAGCAAATATATAGGAATAAAAAATAGTAATTTAAAAGAATTTGCAGAAAGCTTAGGAATAACTGATACAGAAGATATTCCTGATTCTATTGATTTTTATGCGGAGACAGAAAACGAAAGTCCTTTTAATTTTACAGAAGAAGAAAAGCAACAAATTATCAACACATATAAAACAATTATTGAAGAAAAATTAGCCAATAAAGAATTTGGAAAAACAGAGGAAAATGGAGTAACCAATTATTCAGTTGAAATAACCAATCAAGAAGCAAAAGACATGATGGTTTCATGTTTAGAAACATTAAAAACAGATAACATTATATTACCTAAAATAGAAGAAGTTTTAGCACAATCCTTGGAAATTGCAAACCAAAGTTCAACAGAAGAAATCACGATTCAAGATGTTATACAAGCATATATTGATGAATTAAATCAAGCAGACATAGCAGATGGTACATCACTAATTACGGTTTCACAAACAAATAAAAGATTAACTGGAATCACAGTTCAAATAGAAGGAATGGAATTTAAAATAACAAAAACAAATGCACAAGGTACATTAGCATATACAATGGAAGTAAATATGCAAGATACAGAATCAGACGATAATATAAGATGCTATGTGACAGCAAGTTATCAAGGTTTAGAACAATTAGCAAGTGTAAATGAAACATATCAATTTGGTATTACTGGAACCATGGATGGTACAGAGCAAAAAATGGTATATAACTTAAATTGTACAGATACATTTAAAGATGATATCAATATTGAAGACTTTGGAGAAGATGATATTCAAGTTATCAATGAGTACAATGGTGAACAAATAGCTGTATTAATGACAACTATAGGGGAAAGAATTCAAGAAGTAAATGCTATGCAAATGGAACAAATCGGATTTACGGAATATGGAAATCCAATGATGTATGCTTTTCCTATATTATCATTAAACATGTTGATACATAACCAAGCAAGAGAGGTAATTGATGATACAAATCTAGAACAATGGGCAGACACTGTAGAAAATGGTGTGAATGACGATAGTTTAAATGAAAATAATGATTCTAATCCTTCAGCAGAAGAAATGATGAATGGATTACAACAGTCAGAAAACAGTTTAACAAATGCAACTTTAGAGCAATATGCCGGAGAAAATAGAGGAAGTATCGTAAGGGATCTTCTATTATATGTTTCAACAACAAATCAATCAAGAGCAGATGATGAAAAAATAGTGGTAACAGGAGATATACAAATGTCAGGAACAGATACAGAGGTACCATCTGATATCGATGTGAATGCAACATATAATGTAGAATTAACATATGATACCAATCAAAATGTAAATGGTATTATGATTACCAAAAGATAGAATAGAGGATTAGAGAATGATATTTAAAAATCAATTATAAAACATAACTTTTGCTATTTGGGACAAAATCAGATAAAGAAGGGAAGAAAAAAGATGAGTGATATGACAATTTCAAAAGATATTATCCATATAGGAGCAAGTGATAAAAACATAAAAATATTTGAAAGCCAATATGTATTAGACAATGGAATGAGTTATAATTCTTACTTAATAAAAGATGAAAAAAATGTCGTATTAGATACAATTGATGAAAAATTAACGGATGTATGGTTAACAAATCTAGAAAAAGCATTAGATGGAGAAAAACCAGATTATCTAATTGTTTCTCATATGGAGCCAGACCATGCATATAATATAGGAGAATTAGCCAAAAAATATCCAGAAATGAAAATTGTAGGAAACCAACTTACCTTTAATATGCTGGCAAATTTCTTTAAAGAAATGGATTTTTCTAATAGAAAATTTGTTGTTATGGAAGGTGATGTATTAGATATTGGAAAACATAAATTACAATTCTTTATGGCACCAATGGTACATTGGCCAGAGGTTATGGTAACATATGAACAAACAGAAAAAATCTTATTTTCAGCAGATGGATTTGGAAAATTTGGAGCATTAGATGTAGATGAAGAATGGGATTGTGAAGCAAGAAGATATTATTTTGGAATTGTCGGAAAATATGGAATGCAAGTACAATCTTTATTAAAGAAAGCTGAAACATTAGACATTCAAATGATTTGTCCTTTACATGGACCAATCTTAAAAGAAAATCTAGGATATTATATAGATAAATATAACACATGGAGTAGTTACAAGCCAGAAGAAGAAGGAATCTATATTGCTTGTAGTTCTATCTATGGAAACACCTTAAAAACAGCTCAAAAATTAGCAGAAATTTTAGAGGAAAAAGGAGCAAAAAAGGTTGTATTAGCAGATTTAACAAAAGAAGATTGGGCAGAAGCGATTGAAGATGCTTTTAGATATTCACATTTAGTTGTGGCATCTTCTAGCTATAATGCAGGACTATTTCCACCAATGAAACATTTTTTAGATCATTTAAAAGAACGAAATTATCAAAATAGAACAGTTGGCATCATAGAAAATGGTTCATGGGCACCTTCAGCTGGAAAATGTATGAAGGGAACTTTAGAAGAAATGAAAAATATCCATATCATAGAACCAATCATTACAATAAAATCAACTATGAGTGAAGAAAACATTGTTCAAATGGAAGAAATGGCAAATGTCCTATTGGAGACATTGTAATTATGTCCCATTGGGAACGTTCCTTGTTCTATTGGGGACGTTTCTGTTTGGGACATTTTAGTATAAAAAGGCAAAGGATCTGTAACAGCATATGAATAAATAAAAGGTTGGTGATTTTTTTATGTCACATAAAAAAATGGAAACAGGATTAATTGTAATAAAACAAACAAAATTTGATAAAATAAGAAGAGGTCTGCTGATGTTTTTTTATGGAAAAGATTATAAAATATTTGAGAATTACCAACGATTGATAACCATAACTAGACCAAAAGATATTATTATTCCAAAAGAAATCAAAGGCCTTTAATATAATACATGAAAGGTGAGAATATGTGTACTTGTATGACATTGAAAACAAAAGATGTTTATTTTGGAAGAAATCTAGATTTAGAATCTACTTTTGGAGAGCAAGTGATTGTAACACCTAGAAATTATGAATTTACATTGAAAAATCATACAAAAATGAAAACAAAGTATGCTATGATAGGAATCGGAAGTGTTGTAGATAATTACCCATTATATGCAGATGCCGGAAATGAAAAAGGGTTATGCATGGCAGGATTATATTTCCCGGGAAATGCTGTTTATAATGAGGAAAAAGAAAATGCTATCAATATAGCTTCATTTGAACTAATTCCCTGGTGCTTAGGAAATTTTTCAAATATAGCAGAGTTAAGAGATGAATTAAATAAAATCAATATCACGAATCAAACATTTCATGAAGATATGCCAATCGTGGATTTACATTGGATGATGAGTGATGGAAAAGAATGTATTGTATTAGAACAAACGAAAAGTGGATTACAAATATATGATAATCCTTATGGTGTTTTAACCAATAATCCGCCTTTTGATTATCATGTTATGCATATGAATCAGTATATGCATGTGTCAGCTAAATATCCAACCAATCTATTTTCAGAAAAAATTCCTTTGCAAGCATATGGACAAGGAATGGGAATGCTAGGATTACCAGGAGATGTCACACCAACATCTAGATTTGTTAGAGCAACTTTTTATAAATTTAATTCTATAACAGATGAAGATGAGGAAAGTTCGATTTCTCAATTTTTTCATATTCTAGATGCGGTTTCTATGATAAAAGGAAGTGTTATCACTAAACAAAATCATTATGACATGACAACGTATTCTTCTTGTTTGAATGCAAGTAAATGCATATATTATTTTAAAACTTATTATAATAATCAAATCAATGCAGTTTCTTTAAATGAAGAAAATAAGAATGGGGATAAGTTGGAAATATATGAATTACCCAAAAAGCAAAATATACAATATTTAAATGAAAAAGAAAGATGATAAAGTAAGAGAGGAAAGAAAATGAAAAATATTAAGGACTATACATTAGACGAATTAAAAGAAGAGCTAAAAGAATTAGGAGAAAAACCATTTCGAGCAGAACAAATCTATAAGTGGCTTTATGAAGCAAGAGTATCCAGTTTTGACGATATGACAAATTTATCATTAGAATTAAGAGAAACATTAAAACAAGAATACGAAATCAAAGAATTTAAAATATTAAAAAAACAAGTGGCAGTAGATGGAACAAGAAAATATTTATTTGATGTTTTAGATGGAAATGCTATAGAAACGGTATTAATGGAATATCATCATGGATTTAGTATTTGTGTATCTTCTCAAATTGGTTGTAAAATGGGATGTAAATTTTGTGCATCAACAGGAATTCCATTTGCAAGGAATTTAACTAGTGGAGAAATTATTGAACAAATTATGGCAGTTGAAAGAGATACTAATGTTAGAATTTCAAACATTGTTTTTATGGGAATTGGAGAGCCATTAGACAATTATGACAACGTCGTAAAAGCAATTCGTATTATTAATCATCCCAAAGGACTAAATATAGGAGCAAGACATATTAGTATATCAACAAGTGGATTAGTGCCAAAAATATATCAATTAGCAGAAGAAAATATACAATGTACATTATCCATCTCTTTACATGCAACAACAGATGAACAAAGAAGTAAAATGATGCCTGTAAACAATAGATATCCTATAGAAGAACTTCTACAAGCTTGTAAGGATTATATAGAAAAAACACATAGAAGAATCTCGTTTGAGTATGCTTTAGCAAAAGAAAATAATGATAATTTAGAAGATGCCAAACGCTTAGTAAAATTATTAAAAGGAATGCTTTGTCATGTGAATTTAATTCCAATTAATAAAATTGAAAATGGTGCATATACCAAAAGTTCAAATGAAAATATCATGAAATTTAGAGATTATTTAAATGACCATGGAATTGTAGCAACCATTAGAAGAGAATTAGGCTCAGATATCGATGCAGCATGTGGACAATTAAGAAGAAAAAATTTGAACCAAT
>CALXEX010000006.1 GCA_944387445.1 uncultured Clostridia bacterium
TACGATAAGTAATTTTAT
This sequence comes from uncultured Clostridia bacterium, assembly GCA_944387445.1. Classification (GTDB taxonomy): domain Bacteria; phylum Bacillota; class Clostridia; order TANB77; family CAG-508; genus CAG-269. The sequence continues at coordinate 19 of CALXEX010000006.1, forward strand.
TATTCATAACTGAAAACCTCCTAAATAAATTTTAGGTTTCCCATTAATATTAAATTTTTATACGAACAAATGTGTATAACAAATTGGGGAAAAGTTGGGGAAGAAATCCTCAAAAATTGTCACTAAAATACACAAATGTTCAAATTTTATAAATCTTTGAAACTAGTATAAAATCAACAAAAATAACAAATTTCACAAATTCGCAATTACCAGAAATTTACAACTCATAACCCGAAGGTCGTAAGTTCAAGTCTTACTACGCAACCAAACTTGAGACATTTAGCCTTTTTTTATTTTAAAATATTTTATATTATTTTATGAAATGCTTATATATCAAGCATTTTGACTAAAAATTCTTTTACTTAATTTATGTTACTATTTAGACTATCGCAACTAAAAGGAACGATATGGTAAGGTTTTAATTGTAACATATATTTATATAAAAAACCGAGGAAAACTCTATGGCTTGTAAAAGCTACTGAATAGTTGTGGATAACATTTTTGAAAAGCATACTAAAATTAAAAAACTATACAATTACCATAAATTGTAAATAAAATACTAATAAACATAAATATTAAAAAAAATTAATTTTTATTACTATTGTAAGATGACTAATTATTGCAAAAATAAAATATAGATTTTTATTTATTAGCATATGAATATGTTTTTATATTTAGTAAACATCATTAAAAAACTCCTTAATTGAAATACCAAGTGTTTTTGAAATTTTTTCACAAGTTTCAAGGGTTATACTATGTTCTCCTCTTTCTACTCTGCCATAATAAGCCCTACTTATTTGACATTCTTCAGCAAAATCATTTTGGGTATATCCTTGACTTTCTCTAAACTTCCTTATATTTAAACCTACTCTTTCATTTATATTCATATTTTCTCCTTTTTATACATTATACGTCATATATAGCGTTTACATCAAGACCTTTTGATGCTAAAATACAAAAAGAATGGTAATGGATATTACGTATTCAAAAATAATATCACTTGAATGTGAAAAGGAGGAAAATATGAAAACATTAAATTTAAAAACAAAATCTTTTAGGAAGATTCCAAATCCATTTTATAACATTGATACTTATATGGATAATTCAGAGATGTATATAATGATTTGTGATGTGAAGGACATTCCTAAAGACATTCCTATGGATACTAATCCAAGGGAGCAAAAGCTTACTACAGCTGTTGCAAAAAAAATAAGGGCTTCATTAATAAGTGAAAGAAGTAACAATTTCTATCTTTTGAATCGTGGACTAACAATATCTGCTAAATCAGTAAAGTATGATAACAAGAATGATCTGGTAACAATTGAATTTGACGATAATGAAGTACATGGAGACATTGATGGTGGACATACTTATAAAATAATTCTTCAAGAACAGGAAAATTTAGATTATGGAGAACAATTCGTCAAGATTGAAGTCTTGACAGGTGTGGAAGATATATTTCAGGAATTAGCTGCTGCTAGAAACACTTCTGTACAAGTACAAGATAAATCAATAGCGGAATTAGAAGATAGATTTGAAATAATAAAGGAAGCTATTAAAGATGAGCCTTATTCAAATAATATTTATTTCAAAGAAAATGATGTGGGGGATATTGACGTAACAGATATAATAGCAATACTAAATTTGTTTAATATTGAACGATATCCTAATAAAAATGAGAATCCTATAATTTCATATTCTGGAAAGGGACAATGTATAAAGAATTACATAAATACTCATAAAGAATTAGGGGATACAATTGAAAATCCATATGTAAAAATGAAATATGTTATTCCGGATATTTTCAAATTATATGATCATTTAGAAAAAAGTATGAGAAAATTTTATAGCAATGGAATATCTAATAAAAAATATGGTGCAGTGACAGGAGTTACTCCTAAAAAAGACGGAAAAGAAGCATTTAAAACGAAGTTTTATAAAGAAAATATGGATTATTTAACACCTAATGGATTTATATATCCTATCTTAGGAGCATTTAGGGCATTATTAAAGGAAAACAATGAGCATTTTTACGAATGGAAAAAGGATCCATTTATGACAATGGATAAAATAGGAGCAGAATTAGTTTCAAGTACTGTAAATATGAGTAGAGAGTTAGGAAACAACCCTAATGCTACAGGTAAAAATAAAACATTATGGATGAATCTATACATGATTGTCTGTATGGAACTTGTGGATATGTAAAGAAGTGATTGGAATGTCAGATCTAAAACCAGCAGATATTCAAGAAATTATAAGATATATAAAAAAGAAAACTAAAAAAGGAGCAGGCTAGGTATGGGATTTTAATGATACAACATTTCAAGAATTCATACAAGGATGTACAGAGTGTGATATCAATAGTGAAAAATATAAAGTCAATTGAAAAAATGTGATAATCAAATTGAAAAGTCATAATGTATCGCATTAATAAAAGGAGGTTTCTCATAAAATGTTCAAGTTTCAAAAAGAAAAATGTACAGAAGAAACTACTGGTACCATAATAAAGAAAAGATGGAATGGAGAAGTGTGGTTTTTGACTGTCGAGTATATTGTTAACGGAAAGCGTTATAAAAAGACAGAACAGTTAAGATATAAAATTGTAAAAACATATAAAGTTAAGAATATTCCTATTGGAATTAGGAGTAAAGCATCATTAGAAAAATTAAATGAAGGGGATTCTATTCGCATAAAATATAATCCTCAAAAACCCAAAAAAGCATATATGCCGGATAATGAAGGATTGCTATTGAAATAAAAAAATACTTTATTTCTACCAAACAATCACAAGATGAATTTTTAAGAAATAAAGATAGGACTATAACAGATTTTATAGAGGTATATGGAGAAAAAATATGATAAATTTAGAAGGATTAAACAAATTAGGATATGATTCAATTTCTCTAGTGGTATCAGGAACTAGGGGAGAATTAAATTATATTGATAAAGAAATTCGCGATTATATAGAAGAGGAAGAATGTCAAGATAAATATTCTATTAACATATTTATAGATATTTGTGCAACTAATCTAGAAACACAGGAAAAAATAAATATTGGAAAACTGACAGGAACATTTTTTGAGGCAGAAATTGTAATGGATGATATAAGTTTTTATGATCTATGTGATTCAATTGATACAGATCTAGAACACATGGCAGTAGCAATTGTAGATAAAGATGAATGTATCAAGGAAGAAATTTGCGAATGTGGTGAAAACTTAATGTATATAGATAGAATATTTATTGAAGAAAAATTTAGAGGTTTGGGAATTGCTAGTTATGTAATTCATTCATTAAATACCATATTGGAGTATTCAGTGAATTTAAGTCCAAATGTATTGATTTTATTACCAGTTCCTCAAGAGAAAGATAAAGATGGGTTGTTACAAGAAGTTAGTGATGAAAAGAAAAAAGAACTGGATAAGAAGAAATTGTTTAAGCTATATAAAAAACTTGGATTTGAAAAATTGGAAGATTCAAATTATATGATTAAAAGGACAAAAGAAAGGTATTTGTGATTTAAGTGTTTTTTAGATAGAATTTGAAAATAAATAATGAAATGAGTGTTATTCTAGAGTGATGTAGAATAGCACTTTTTTATTGGATGTTTTTTTACCTGTGACTAACGAAATTTTATATTATGGGGTAGTAGAATAAAAGAGGCAAATGTGTATTGAAAAATGTAAAACAAAGTTATATATTATGGAGGATATATTTATTTATGATGAATTTTTTTAGAAAAATAAAAAAAACCATTGACAACAAAACAAATGTTTGATATAAATGGTAAGAAAAATTATTTAATATAAAAGTATAGATATATAGAAAAAGATTTAAATTTATGATATAAAATAATATAAAGTTTTATTTAGTTTGAGGTAAAAGAATGCGTACGATGTTATTAAGTTTAAAACCAGAAATATTTGATTTAATTAGAGAAGGTCGTAAAATTTTTGAATATCGACATCAATTTTATACTGAAGCAATAAATGCATATTTATATATCAGTAGACCTGTTCAAAAAATTGTAGGATATATTGAATTTGGTAAAAGAATTAATTTGCAAGACTGGAAAGAAAAATATCAAGATAATACAGAAATAAGTAATAGAATAAATGATTATATATCTAGAAATTACAAATATGCAATGCCAATAAATAGATTTAGAATGACAACAGAAATAACATTAAATAGTTTAAAAGAAGACTTGGAAAAATTTATAATTCCTGAATCTTATTATTATTTGGATAATTTTGAGGAGTTAGAAAATTATATAAAACGAAATATAAAATTTACAGGAGAAATAGTTGAAAATAATTTTGAAAAAATAGATGAAATAAATATATGTAGAAAGAATTATTAAAATGCAAAGTGTATGGTTGTACTGCTAAAATGATTATGATATATATATAATGGAAAAGAGGTATAAAATGAAAGAATATACAGTTGGTAGCTTATTTGCAGGAGTGGGAGGAATTTGCCTAGGATTTCAAAATGCAAAAACTAAAAATGCTTGTTACAAATTATTATGGGCAAACGAAATAGATGCTTATGCTTGCGCAACATATAGAAAAAATTTTAAACATAAATTATTAGAGGGAGATATAAAATTAGTATTGCATCCAGAGCTGGCATCAAATGATGAAGAAAAAAGTTATTATGAAAGTTTAAATGAAATAATTTTAAAAGAACCTATAGATATCTTAAACGGAGGATTTCCATGCCAAGCTTTTAGTATAGCAGGAGAACAAAAAGGTTTTAAGGACGAAAGAGGAAATTTATTTTTAAATATTATAGATTTAATAGAAATGTTAGAAAATAAATTTTATAAACCTAGAGTTCTATTTTTAGAGAATGTTAAGAATTTACAGGCACATGATAATGGTAGAACATATAAAGTTATAAAAAGGAAATTAGAGGATTGTGGATATAAGATATTTGAAAAAGTTTTAAATACAATGGATTATTCAGATTTACCACAAAACAGGGAAAGAATTTATATTATAGGCTTATCTAATGAAAAAGATATAGAATTATTTAATATTTTTGACGAAGATGTTCTAGCTAATATAAGTAAGCATAAAACCTCAGAAGAAAAAATTAGAGAGATAAAAAAAGTAATTAATTATGATTTAACAAAAGAAAATGCTGAGAAATATTATTATACTAAAGAAAAGTATCCTAATTATTTTGTATCTGTAGATGAATTTGAAAATTCAAAAAAAGAAAATAGAATAAATTTAGATGAACAAATAAATGAAAAGTATCAATTTTATCAATGCCGTAGAGGTATGTATGTCAGAAAAAATAAAAGTGGTGTATGTCCAACGTTAACAGCCAATATGGGAACAGGAGGTCATAATGTTCCACTAATTAAAGTAAAAGATGGTATCAGAAAATTAACGCCTACAGAGACTTTTAAATTACAAGGATTTCCTGTAGGAAATGGATATGAATTACCAGAAGAGTTTAATGGAAAGAAATATCCAGATTCTCAGTTATATAAACAAGCAGGAAATGCTGTTTCTGTCCCTGTAATAACAACATTATCAGAGGAAATATTAGAAATATTAGAAAAAAATGACAATAATGAGAATTATAAAAATAATGGTATAGAAGAGTGATCTTATGATGATCACTTCTTTATTTTTATATGTATTAATTAAGTTATCATTCAAAATAGTTATTTAAAATGCAATAGTAAAATTTGTATTTGCACTTAGCAAATTTAAAAATGCAATAGTACAGTTTGTTTAAAATTAAATAAAAATCATATAAAATCCTTTCTAGGAGGTAAGTATATGGATAATAAACATTCAGAGAAATATATTAGAATAGGGTTGAATATTGCATTACAAAGAAAATTGAAAAAGATGACACAGAGTGAATTAGCAGAAAAAATTGGTATTAGTAGAACGCATATGAGTAATATAGAAGCACCTAATATGGTAACACCAGTCTCTTTGGAAGTTATTTTTGATATTTGTGATGCCCTAGATATAACTCCAGAAATATTGTTTAAAATTAATTAATTCATATATATAAAAGATAATGAAAAAAGTTAAAGTAAAATTGAAAGATGGAACTATAGTTATAGGCGATGAATTTGATATGGAAGATTATAAAAAATTTCAACAAATTTTTCGTAAATGGATGAATATAAATATAGATTTAAAACAATTTGGTGGAAGAAATTTAAATGTACCAGATGTATTTAGTGAAGCTTTATATTGTATTTTCTTTAATGCTGTTAGAACAAATGGTACAGCACATTCATATGATGCAGTAGATAAAACTACCGGAGAAGGAATCCAAATAAAGTCAGCTTCTATAAAAAAGGATTGTACATCATTTGGTCCTACCTCAACATGGGACAAGTTGATTTTTGTAGACTTAGCACCATTTGGAGAAGTCGATGGAAATATATGGTTTTATGAGATTGATTCACGTAATATCTATAATATTGTTTTAAATTATAAGAAAAATGAAACTTTTAGAGATCAACAATTACAAGGAAGAAGGCCTAGGTTTTCAATTAAAGATAAAATAATAAATCCTCTTAGATTAGTTCCTATAAAAAAGATTAATTTAATGGAGGATTCAGATGAATAATGATAATGAAATCAGTATAGATGTTGAAGATATAAAAAAAATCAGTATATTTTATTACTTGTTTAGCACAAATACAAAAAGATAGTACAATGTATGGAGCTTTAAACTCAAAGGGCGATCTTATGGGAGGAATCTTTGATAGATGGATAAATACAATCCCAGAAAGCATAGTTTTTAATAAAACAATTTTACCTAATATATCAAAGAATAAAAAAGTACAAGTTATTACAGATTATTATATATATGATCCCGCTAGTGATAAAGCAGGAATTGCTTCGGATGTCATAGGAATAAATGTTGATAATAAGCCAATTCCTTTTGAAGTATTTGACAATAAATGGATACCAGTAAAAGGAATGCCACAGATAGAAATAAAAACTAATAGAAGAAAACATAAGATGATTTCTTTAAGAAATCAAGGATATGAAGGCAAATATTTAGTTTTTGTAGAGACTGATTTTTATACAGATTACTTAGTACCACTAATAAAACAAGAATTTTATTCTGACCAAGTACATAATGAGTTGAAAATGAACAATGAAGTTTTTATAATTTCTAATCAAAAAGGATATTTACAACAAACTCCGAAGATTGATGTATCTAAGAAAACAATTGGAAATGTTAGAATGCTATATATAACTACAGCCAAAGATTTTATGAGTAATGCTATAGAATGTAAGGAAAAGGAAGAAATAGAATATATTGTAGATATAGAAGAAAGAAAAAGTAATCTAAATTCATATGTTGGAAAATTAAAAGAATTTGGAGAATTACTTCCGAATGGATTATTTAGATTTAACGAAAAATGGTATAAATATACTAATGCTAAAGGAAAAAGTTATAGGAAAAATAATGTGAAAACAGTAGACTTTTATTTTAGCAATCTTAAAGCAATAGAAATATTAGAAATTAATAAATCTACAATTAATGTAAGGGCTTCTGAAGCATGTAGTATATTTAATGATATTATAGAGAAAAATAAGATTTACACAATTAGAATGGATAGATTATCAAGAGGAAACACTAAAGAATATTTTATATCTAAAAAAACTATTCCATTTTTGGAAAATAAAGAGAATGAATTATTAAAAAAATTAAAAAAAATAATTGATGAAAATTAAAAAATTGTATGTTAGAAGGTTAAAATATGGATAAAGTAATAGAAAAGTTAAAGGAATTTAATAAAGAAAGAGATTGGGACAAATTTCACTCACCAGAGAATCTTGCAAAATCAATTTCGATTGAAGCGGGAGAACTATTAGAGTGTTTTCAATGGGATTCTGAAAACTATAACAAAGATGAAGTATGTGAAGAATTAGCAGATGTATTTACATATTGCATTCAAATGGCTATGAAATTGAATGTAAATCCAGAAGAAATCATTTTAAAAAAGTTAGAAAAAACAAAGAAAAAATATCCAGTGGAAAAAGCTAAAGGAGTCAGTACAAAGTATAATAAATTATAGCAGTTAAAGAAAAAATAGAAATGATTATGAAGTATATGTGGGTGAATCAAATAATATTTTTCAAAGAACTAGACAACATTATAGTAAAATTTCAGATGAAAACGAATGGCAACATAACTTATCAGATGGAAAAGCTAATTTATATATTATAGGGTATGAACATTTTAATAAGTCGATGACACTAGATATAGAAAATAGATTGATTCATTATTTGATGGAACTTCAAAGAAATTTGGAGAAAAATTTTTAAAACATGAAGATAGAGTTCTTATGACACGAGGAGTAAATGGATTATATATATATGCATGTGATGATGAATTAAGAGAACATTTGAAACAATGTAGTTATCATGAAATACAATACGAAATAAATGAAGGTGAAAATGAAAAAGGATTTTTAAAAGTTGCTGAAGATAGTGAAGAATATAGATATGAGTAATATATGAAAGACATAATAGGCCGTTATAAATATAAAAATTAAATGTTTGATTTGTGGAGATATAATTGAATCAAAAAGTCTACATGATTTAGTAACTTACAAATGTGAATCATGTTATATTGATGGTGGAAACTATTATTCACATGTAGGAGCGAAAGATTTTAGCAAGGTAGTTAAAATATTGGATGATGGTAGTGAAGTTAAATTAAATTTAAAATAAACAAAAGAAAGGCAAAATAATAGTAATTGAGTTATTTTGCTTTTTCTAACTTGAAGAGTTACCATGATGAATAATAAAAAATTCTGTTTTTAAATGGAAGGAAATGAAAATATACCAGGAAAAAAAGAATATTAGAGACTGTATAAAAGGTATAAATATAAAGCTGATAGGAAAATAATTTCAAAAAGTGAGTTTAATCGATGAAATTATATAACTTTAGAATTAAAACAAGAGTGTGCTGAAGATAAAATTACAGTAGATGATATGTTTGTTACAAAAGATGTAAGTATTTGAAAATAAAAAAAGTTTGTAGAAAATGAGGAAAAAATGATGGAAGAATTTATTAAAGAAAGTAAAAAAATAATTCAAAGAAGTATATACCATAATAAATTAGTTTTATTTATTGGTGCGGGAGTTTCAGCAAATTCTGGACTACCATTATGGAAAGACCTAATAGAAAAAATAAAGAAGAAAATAAAGGTTTCTGACGATTCTAATGATTATTTAAAAATTGCACAATACTATTATAATTCAAGGGGAGAAAAAGAATATTATGATTTCCTAAAAGAGGAATTAGAGGTAGAAGCTAGTCCTAATAATATACATGAAGCATTACTTGAGATGAATCCATGTCATATTATAACTACTAATTATGACGATTTAATAGAAAAAGAAGCAAGAAAAAAAGGAATGTTCTATGATGTCGTAGCTAAAGATACAGACTTACCATATACACCTAATAATAAAATGATCATAAAAATGCATGGAGATTTTAAAAATAGAAATATTGTATTTAAAGAAGATGATTATTTATCATATTCAAATAATTTTAAATTGATAGAAAATTATATAAAATCGTTATTTTCAACAAATGTAGTTTTGTTTGTAGGATATAGTTTAGGAGATACAAATGTACAATTAATATTTCAATGGATAAAAGATATTTTAGGAAAAGATTTGCCAAAGCCATATTTTTTGAAAATAGATAATATTGATTCAGAAGTTGATATAAATGAATTTGAATATTATAAAAATAAAGGGATAAATATATTGTATTATTCACAAATAGCTAAACACTTAGAAAATAATTCTAAATTTGAAACTATTGGAGATAAAACATACAATGCAGTAAAATATTTGAGTAGTAGAGAAGAAAATCAATTTGGAATAGAAGAATTAAATCACTACATAGAATTATTTAAAGATATAAATATACTTGATAATAAATTAATAGGTAATTTACTTGAAAATAAAGCAAAATTATTAAAATATACGGATTATGAATTAAAAGGAAATACTTTAATATTACGTAGTAGTAAAATAGATAATTTGATAACAGATATAAGAAAAGAGATTAAAAGTGGAAAAAGTAAGGTTATAGACTTTTTAGATAAAGCAAGTATTTTCTTTATTGTACAAAAACTTAAAGATAAAAAGAAAAGCAGAATTATATATAAGAGAAGAAAAATAAAAGAAATATCATATATGGATGTTCAAGATGATATAGAAAATTATAACTATAAAAATCTGAATTATTTTATAAATGTAACAGGAGAAAGAGAAATTGCTAATAACATAAAATTAGAGTTTGAAAAGGCATATGCATATTATATGATTAATGACTATTATAATTCGTATGAAGAGTATAAAAAAATATCAGAAAGAAGTTTTAATAGTAAAAATATGATAATATATGCTTTATCAGAATTTAATAGATTTTATATTGGAAAAATGTTGTGCAATGATTGGATGAGTCCGGACACTATAAGAAAGAAAGTTAAAGATGAAATAGGTAAAATTAATCTGGACAAAATTATTTATAATATTCCAGTAGAAATTGAGCAGTTAGATTTTATAAAGAGAATTTTAACATGGAGTTTTCTACAAGATAATCTTCATGAAATGGAAGAACTTAGATATAAAATAGAAAAAGATGAAAATACTTGTTATTTTGGAGGAATAGGAAAAGATATTGCAGGAATCTATTTGTTACAAAAAAGTGTAAAAAATTTATGGAAGTTTATAAAGTACAATATGCTATCTATTGACAGATATAGAGAAGTAAAAAGAATTTTTTATAATTATATAGACAGTTTGTTAAGAAACTATTCAATACCTAAAATTCAAAAAGAATATGATGAGTTTTTTGGAATGTCAGGAGAAAATGTAAAGATTGAAGAGATTAGTATATTTGATATAAGAGTAATGTTAGAATATATTTCTTTGAAAGATTTAGAAGAACTCTTCAATAAATATGATATTGAGAATATAAAAATAGAAAATACAAGTATAGGAATACTATTAAATATATTAAATAATGTAATTGACTATAATATAAATCAATACAGAAAAAATATTATAGATGTTAATAAAATACTATTACTTTTATCAAAAATAGATGTGGGATATGAAAACTATATAAACATAAATAAACAAATATTAATGTTTTTAAAAGGGAAGAATCTTAATATAGAAAATTATGGATATATAAACAAATATATATATTATCAGGATAAAAAATTTAAAAGATATGATATACAAACATTAAAGGAAATTTTGATTTGTATTCAAAAAGAAATTACAACTATGAACATGCAAAACATAAATAATAATCAGGAATATATTATTAATAATATAACACATATAATTCATAAAAATGATAAAAAATTTAAGTTAGATATAGAAATTGAAGAATTATTACACAAGGAAAAAAAAGGAATTATAATATATAAAATATTAATGGATTTATATTATATTTGTAATCAAGACAATAAAAAGAAAATTAAAAATGCAATTATAGTAAAGTTGAATACCAAAGAATTTAGTATGATAGAGGCGGAAATATATTATGAGGCGATAATGGGAAAGATAATAGTATCCAATAAAAAGTATGAAGAAAAAATACAAGAATATTTAGATAAAGAAATTGATAAAAAAGAAAATTCATCATTAAGAAGTTATCCAGATCCTGTTGAAGTATTACTAAGTAATATAATTAATTTAATTTTAAATAATGATATTAAAGATAAGGAAAGGTTTAAAAAATATATAGGAATTAAAGATGATTATGATTTTTTATTTAATTTAGATAATTATGAAAATGAAAAAATAGATATAAATTGGCTTGATAAGTTTTCAAAGAAATTATTGGAAAGATTAGCTAAAAATGAAAAAATAAAATATGAAATAGGCAGACAAATAAAACAAGAATTAATCTCTAATAATAATTTCGATAAAAAATTACTAAGAATATATTTGGAATATTTTAGTTAAAATTAGTTTAAACATAAAAATACATATACAGCCCTGAAAAATAATAAAAATAATAGTAAATAATAAAAAAAGAGTTATACTATAACCATACAGAATAGCACTCTTTAAAACATAATAGAAAAAACAAAAAAATTCATTCTATTTCTCATAAACAGAATATCTTAATCCTAATTTTTTACTAGAAAAATTACTCCAAAGAAGATTGCAACACGACAAAACAGGAATATAAAAAAAGAAGTTTACTTATCTAGTATTTCTATCATATTTGTTAGTGATACAAATATAATCTTGACAAAATCTAATTCATAAGATATTTTAAATAAAAATATTATATAGGAGATGAATGTAATATGATAGCTATATGGATAGTTGGAGGACTCTTTTTAATAGTAGGACTTATATATTGTATTCCGAAATACATGAAAATTATAAAATGTAAAGAACAAACTACAGGAACAATTATCAATAGTACAAAAGCAACAGGAACAGGGAATCAACCAATTAAAGCAAATTATGAATATTCTGTTGATAATGTAAAATATTCAAAAAGTACGAATTGGACCAACTTTGGAATTTTCATAAATGGAAAAGAATGTGGAGTCATGTATGATAAAAACAACCCAAATAATTCTTATATCAAAAGAAGTGGGCAAATTATAAATTGTATAATAGGAACTTTTTTTGCTATCGTAGGAATAGGAATACTATGTATAGGCGTTGTTCTAAATACTATGAAACTAGACTTTTGAAATCAAAAAATCTGTTTCACATGACGAATACGAGGAATATGATTACTAATAAAAACCTCAATCACATCCACACGAACAAAAAGACGATGAAGATTATGACTATACAAATAATACTGACAAGCTTTAAATAAATGTTTCTGCTTATTTTTATCAACAGCATCAATAGGAGAACCATATTTAAAGCTTGTCCTAGTTTTCACCTCAATAAAAACCAACTCATTTTTAGAAGTATCTTTTGCAATAATATCAATTTCACCATGATAACAAGAAAAATTTCGTTCAATAATAATATAATTCAATTTTTTCAAATATTCACAAGCTAAGTTTTCACCATATTTACCAGTCACTTGTTTAAAATACATATATAACCACCTGCAACTTTCTTTATATACCCATCCAATTCTAATAAAAATAGATCATTAGAAATCTGTGAAATAGATTTTGACGTTTTTTTACAAAGTTCATTAATTGATATCGGTTCATTTGATATCAAATCATAAATATATGCCAACTTAGAATTTTTCAGCGCTTTTTTTTCTGGAATACTTGAAGAATTTAAGTTATTAATAGAATGAAAACCAGAAGTAATTTGAGAATTAAAATAAGATTGGGAATTTAATTTACTATTTCTAGTAGAATTAATATTTAATGAAGCGTTTTTCGTATTTGTGTGATTGGTCAATTCTGTAGGTTTTATGGAATTAGAAGTTTTTTTAGAACTATCAAAAATATCATAGTCAACATGTAAAGAATCTAAATTTATTTTTTCAACATTTTTAAATTTTTTAGTCAATTTTTTTAAGCACTTAAATTCTTGTAAAATATCTTCAGTTTCTGTTACTAAGATAGCACCATTTTTAATTAATCTATTGGTACCTGTGCCATGTGAATTCCAGATTTCATGTGGCAATGCAAAAACTTTTCTATTTTGCGAAATTGCCAGTTTTGCAGTAACACTTGTACCACTTCTATATACTGCTTCTACGACTAGAACACCTAGAGATAAACCACTAACGATACGATTTCTTTCTAAAAAGTATTTAGATTGACATTTGGTCTCAGGAGAATATTCAGTAATGACTAATCCGCCAAAGTCTAAAATTTTTTTATATAATTCTATATTTTCTGGAGGGAAAATGTGATTGAAACCATTTCCAAGAACGGCAATTGTTTTTCCAAGTTGATTATAGGAATATAAGTGTGAAATGGTGTCAATACCGTTCAGCTAATCCACTGATAATCGTAATACCGCATTGCGATAATTCATAAGAAAATTTTTGTGCTAAGAGTCTGCCATTTTTTGTACATTTACGTGACCCAATTATGGCAATGATTGGATTTTTTAGCAAATCTAAATTACCTTCTAAATATAATGTTTGTGGTGGATGAGGTATAGATTTTAATTGCCTTGGATAAAGTTTATCATCTATTTGAATTTTTTTTATAAAATCACTCCTTTTCTATAAAAGTTTCTATTTTTTATATTTTATAGTTTTTTTAACAGATAATTTTTGTAGAATTATAAAGATATAAAAGCTTTTACTTTATATATCTAACATTTATTTTACATACAAATGAATAAAAATAAGCTATATTAACGACACCAATATTTTCTATCTAAACTTCTATACTGTATTGCTTCTGCCAAATGATATGTTTGGATAGTGGAAGAATTATCTAAGTCTGCAATGGTTCTTGCGACTTTTAAAATTCTGCTATAAGCTCTAGCACTTAAACCAAGCTGATTAAAAGCTGTTTCTAAGATTTGTTTACTTTTAGAAGAAAGTTTACAATATTTTGAAATTAAATTTGGGGTTAACTCCGAATTAGAAAAAATATGATAATCTTTATAACGCTCTAATTGTATATTACGAGCAATATTGACTCTTTTTCTGATTTGCTCAGACGATTCTGAAGGAGAATCATTTCCGAGTTTTTGATAGTTTACACTTTCTACTTCTATATGAATATCAATTCTATCTAAAAGAGGACCACTAATTTTGTGAATATATTTTTGAATCTGATCTTCACGACAAGTACATTGTTTTTCTTTGGAGCCATTATATCCGCAAGGACATGGATTCATACTGGCAATAAACATGAAGTTACAGGGATAAGTGATTGAAAAATCCACTCTACTGATGGTTACAGTTTTATCTTCTAAAGGTCCTCGTAAAACTTCTAAAGTGGATTTATTAAATTCAGGCAATTCATCAAGAAATAGAACACCAAAATGTGCCAAACTAATTTCACCAGGTTTGGGAATTCTACCACCACCTACTAATGATGTTTCAGTAATTGTATGATGGGGACTTCTAAAAGGTCTTTTGAAAATAAAGGGTGTGTTTTCAGATAACAAACCAGCAATACTATGAATTTTGGTTATTTCCAATGCTTCTTCAAAGGTTAAATCTGGTAAAATGGATGGAAGTCTACGTGCTAACATAGTTTTTCCAGAACCAGGACTACCGAATTAAAAGGCAATTATGACCTCCAGCTGCTGAAATCTCTAAAGCTCTTTTTACATTTTCTTGCCCTTTTACTTCTGAGAAATCAAATTCATAAGTAGAATGATTTTTAGAGATAAAATTGATTTTTGGTTCTCGAGGAATTGACAGATTTCCATTTAAATAATCAATGACTTCATTTAAGTTACAAACGGGTATGATTTCAAGTTCATTAATAATGGAAGCTTCTTTGGCATTAGATTTTGGTAAAAGAATTCGTTTAATTCCTAAATGTTTGGCCTCTATACAAATAGGCAAGATACCTTTTATAGGACAAATAGAACCATCTAGAGAAAGTTCTCCAATTAAAATTGTATCTGTTAAATCTGCATTGTAAATAAATCCATTAGCCATTAAAATGCCAACTGCAATAGGTAAATCAAAGATAGATCCTTCTTTTTTTGTACTAGCTGGAGCAAGATTTACAACAATTTTTCGGCTAAGAAATTCTAAGGTTGAATTTTTTATAGCTGTTTTGACTCTTTCTTTTGCTTCTCTAATACTAGTATCAGGCAATCCGACAATCTCAAAAGAAGGCATACCAGCAGATATGTCGACTTGTATATTTACTAAATAGCCTTGCAATCCATGCAAAGCGATACTTTTTACAATTGATAGCATCACATCATCCTTTCATATAAATTTTAGTTTGGATATATAAGAATGATAAAATAGAAAATAAATGTGAAAATAAAATTGAAAATTATAAAAAAATATGATAAATCAAATATAAAAAATAAATTTTAACTATATATTGCTTATAAATGTCAAATATAATTAATAATAATCGAATAGAGTATACAACTATTCCCATAATTTGTCAATTAACTTTAAAAATTTTATAATAATTATTAAATATTTTTATGTATAGAAGTAATAGAAACAAGAAAAATATTCATAAAACGACAAGTTTCGACAAAAAGCAACAAATATATATGATACAATAAACAAATAAAAATGTAAAAAGGAAGTGATATTTTGAAATATTACAATTTAAAAGTAACAACATTGTTAAAACAAAACATAGAAAGTGTACAACCATATGAAAAAATATCAAATTTAATAGCTTATGCAATGTTAAAAGATGATTTACTAAAAAAATTACACGAGAAAAATACATATAAAAACTATGTATTTTGCAATTTATACCCAGTAGAAAAAGATACCATATATAAAAAAGGAAATGTATATACTTTTGATCTTAGAGGAATTGAATTCGAAAAAATGATAAAACTAAAGCAGGTATTAGAAACTACAGAAAATGAATACTTTAAAGTCATACAAATTAATTTTCAAACAGGAATCCAAAGAAATATAAAAAAATTAATCACATTAACACCGGCTATTATTACTACAGAGAAAGGCGATTATGATATAAAGGAAAATATGAATTTGATTAAAGATAGAATTCTAGCTAATACACAAAAGAAATATAAAAACATATATCATACAGAGGTAAATATGGATTTTATACAAGATATAAAAAAATTGAATAGAACACCTATAAAAATACCCTATAAAAATATAAACATATTAGGTAATAAGTTTGAAATACAAATTAAAGAAGATCCAATGTCACAAAATTTAGCATATTTAATTTTATCAACAGGAATATTAGAAAAGAATAGTCAGGGATTTGGATTCTGTATGGCAAAATAGGAGGTGAAAAAATGACCTATGATTTATTAAATACATTTAAAAAATATTTTCAAGATGACAATGTCATTATTGATACATATAAATTAGTAGATGGATATTACTATGTATTTGACGAGAATAATAATTTCGAAAAAATGCAAATCTTAAAAGGACAGTCAGATAATTATGAATTAGAAAAATACATAAAGATTAGAGATTTTTATAGTAAATACTTAGCCTCTAATAAAGCTTTGGACACAAATTATATAGAGGAAGTAGGTAATAAGAAATATACAATGTTAAAAAAGATTTGTAGCAATAATATTTATACATTATTTTTTAAGAACAAATGTATATTAGGGATATGTAATAAGGATGCAATAAAAGATGCAGTACCAGTAGAAGTTTTTAAAAAAGGGATAGATAAATATTATAAGTCACTTATGAAATTAGGAAACGATAAAAAAGAAGAAATGCTAATAAAAGAAAAATATACAGAGGAAGAAATAAAAACAAATGAAGAACGAATATTAAAAGCATTTGATAAGGCATATCAAGATTTAGAAAAGGAAGAATTACCAAAAGAAGTATGGGTTAAAATATTTTTAAAAAAAGATATAGAGGAATATAAAAGAGTAGCGAATATATATATAAAAGTAAAGTTGTTTAATACAAATGATAGTAATATAAAAATAGGTGAAACTACATATGGTTCTAACAATTATAATTTTGGATTAAATAATAAAAAGCCATACTTAGAACTAAAATCAACTCCATTTAAAGTAGGTTCATTTATAAATGATACAGATATAGAATTAATGAATAAAATGTATATTTGGTTATATAACAATGCAGCAGGAAAAGATTTATTAAAATTACCAGTAGACTGGAGCTTTCATGGAATTCCAAAGGAAGAGGAAGAAATAAAGGATAAAAATACATATATCATAAAAGTTGCTGGAAATAATGGAAATGCAAGAATTGATGATTTTAGATATACAAGCAAATACAATACGAAAATAAGAGAATTTGTATGTAAAAATTATTTAGAAAAAGGACAACCAATTATGTTTCAGACAGAAAATATATATAGATTAAGATGGTACACAAGTAATATATGGTTTGCAGAGAATGAAGAAAGTACAAAAAATTATATCAAAGATGCTTATAATGACTATGAGCAAAGAATCTCTAAATCAATGTTGTCAAATTGGAAGAAAGAAGTATTAAAGCAATATAGTCCAATATTCTTAGAATTATTTGAAGAAGAAAATCCAGAAAATTTTATCAATGAATTAGATAGATTAGCAATAGAAATTATAGAAAAAATGTATGTAGAAAATTTAAATCAGAAAAAAAGATATATCTATAATCCAAGAAAAGCATTTAATTTATGGATAGCATATAAACAATATTTTAATAAAAAAGGAGAGGATGAGGGAATGAAATTAAATAATCTTCGAAACGAATGTGAAGAAATCATAGAACGAAAAGGACAAATAACAACAGATGAACAATATTATTTCTTAGCAGGACAAGTCATATACTATTTATTAAATCAAAGCAAAGCAGAAAAGTTAACACAGGATGTAACAGAACCATTTTTAAAAGCAAATACAATAAAAAAATTAAAAGATGAAATAGAATTTTTATATCAAAAATACAATTATAATATTTATTTAAAACATCCTAAATTTAATAATATATTATCACAAATATTGTTACAAGAGCCAGAAACAAAAATTAAAGAAAATAAAAAAATTATATTGGCAGGATTATTAGCAGATAATTTATTTTATTCAAAACAAGAAAATTTAAATAATGGAGGTAATAAAAATGGAGAAGAAAACTAATCGAGTATATGGAGTTATTGGAATAAAAAGTAAATTAAGCAATTGGAATGCGGATTTTACAGGAAGACCAAAAACAACATCTGATGGTAATATTTTTGGAAGCGATAAAGCATTTAAGTATCCTATAAAGAAAATGTGGGAAAGTGAAGAGGAAAAGGTATTATATATTAAGTCTTATAAAAATGAAAAAGGAAATTTACAAGCAAGAACATTAGCAGAAAGATTTGAGCAATTATTTGGAAAAGAAGTAAAATCTATAAAAGATAAAAAAGAATTATTAAAAGACTTATTTTCAGCAATTGATGTTCAAAATTTTGGAGCAACATTTGCAGAAGGCTCAAACAATATGAGTATTACAGGTGCAGTTCAAATAGGGCAAGGATTAAACAAGTATGAAGATTCAAGTGTAGAAATTATTGATATATTATCACCATTTGTAGATGCAACTAAAAAGGATACAGCTCAAAATACATCAATCGGAAAGAAAATAGTATCAAATGAAGCACATTATTTTTATCCTTTTTCAGTAAATCCACAAAATTATGATATATATACAAATGAAATAGAAGATTTAGAAGGATATACAAAAGAAAGTTATGAAAAATTTAAAAAAGGTTGCTTAATTGCAGCAACAGCATATAACACAAATAGTAAAGTGGGTTGCGAAAATGAATTTGCAATGTTTATAGAATGTAAAGAAAATAGTAAATTATATTTAGCAAATTTAGACCAATATATTCAATTTAGAAAACAAGAAGAAAAGGATGTAATAGATATAACAGAATTAGAAGAAATATTGAATCAAGAGGAAGTAAAACCAGAGATAGAAAAAGTAGAAATTTATTATAATACATATACAACTGAATTGATAGGAGCAAAAGAAGGAGATATTATAAAAAATCTATTTTAGAAAGAGTGAGAAAAATGGAAACAATAAAGTTTGAATTAACAGCTTCAATGGCAATTATAAAAAAGCCAGATAGTAATGAAACATATTATACATATAATTTTCCTCATAAAATTATGCTTCTGGGATTATTAGGCGCAATTATCGGATTAAACGGATACAATTATTATTCACTTCAAAAAAATTTAGGTAAGACAGTAAATAATTTACCACAATTTTACGAAAAATTAAAAAATATAAAAATAGGAATTGTGGCAAATATAAAAGAAGAAAATTATTCGAGAAAAATTCAAACGTTTAATAATTCGGTAGGATATGCATCAAAAGAAGTAGGAAATAATTTAATTGTTAAAGAGCAGTGGCTAGAAAAACCGAGTTGGACAATTTATCTTTTAGAAACAGAAACAGAAGAATATAAAAAGATTAAGGATTATCTAATAAATAAAAAGTGTGAATATATACCATATATAGGGAAAAATGATCATTTTGCTGATATAAGAAATGTAAAAATAGAAGAGGCTGAAAAGGTAAGTGAAATATCATATATAGATAGCTTATTCGAAGAAAAAATTGCAATTCCAAAGGAGAATTTATTAGAAGAATTATTAGGTTTTGATAATCGAACCAATAAGGAATATTTATATGAAGAATTATTGCCAGTAGAGTTAAATGAAAAAATAGGATATAGTAAATTTTCAAAATTCATATATACCAATCAAGAGCTAGAGATAAAGGATAATGTAGGGATATATAGTGTCAATGGTAAAAATATATATTATTTTTAAGAGGGAGTAATCTATGGAAAATGAATATATAGAAAATCTAATAAATCAATTAAATCATATTTATTATGCACATACAAAAGCCAGTGGTTCAAAGGAACTACTGGCTTCTCATCTAAGTTTAACATATCAATATTATGAGAAAATGGAAAAAAATAAAAAATTGGATAAAATTGTAAGAAACATAATTTGTAATACATTTCATACAAATAATGAAATGACAGAGGAAGTGTATACATTATTTAAACAAGCAATATATTATCATGATATAGGGAAAATTAATCCATTGTTTCAAAAAAACAAAATGAATAATGACTTAGCAATAGAAATGAAAAATATAGATGATACACATGCAGCCTTATCTGCAAGAATATATATAGATGCAGTATTAAATAAAGTAAAAGAAGAAAAAGAAAAAAGTTCAATAGAGAAATTAATTATATTATATGTTGGGTATTACTTTGGATATATTATATCAAGACATCATACAAAATTAGAATCGATAGGAGAATTACTAGATAGTATAAAAAATAAAGAAATTCCTGAAATCCCAAAACCACAAAAAGAGATATATGAAAAACAATTAGATTTAGCTAAAATAAACGGAGCAATGGAGATGTTAAAAATAGAGCCAATAGAAATGTATATACTTTGCAAATTATTATATTCATGCATCATTACAGCAGATTTTTATGCAACATATGATTATATGTCTGGACAGAATGTCGAATTTGAAATAAAAAGAAAAGATGATTTATTTCAAAAATATGAAGAATCAGAATTAATAAAAACAATCAGAAAATATGAAAAGAAAGAGATAGAAATAGAAAAAATCAATAAATTAAGAAGTGATATGTTTCTTGAATCTGAAAAAACACTAAAACAAAATTTAGGAAAAAATATATTTTATCTGGAAGCACCTACGGGGGCTGGAAAAACAAATATGGCGATAAATTTAGCTAGAGTCTTATATAAGGATAATGAAATTATGGATTCTATTCATTATATATTTCCTTTTAATAATATAATAGAGCAAACGGATAACACTTTTCAAAAATACTTTGATAAATATCAGGACTATGTAGTTATAAATTCAATTTCCTCTATGGTAAAAGACACAAATGAAAATTTGGATTATGAAGCAGTATATACAAAAAATATATTTAATCAATATCCAATTGTAATAACATCACATATTAATTTGTTTAACACCTTGTTTGGAACAGGAAAAGAAAAAAATTATAGCTTATATAATTATATAAATAGTGTGGTGATTTTAGATGAAATACAAGCATATTCAAACAATATATGGAGAGAAATGATAGAAATGTTTGATAAATATGCAAAATTACTAAATATAAAATTTATTATTATGTCAGCTACATTACCAAGATTAGACAATTTGCTAAAAGAAAAAATTTCGAATTTCTGTGTATTAATAAATGATAGTGAAAAATATTATAAGAACGAAATATTCTCAAACAGAGTAAAGTTAAATTATGAGTTATTGGAAAATAACATAAATATAGAAGAGTTAGCAGAAAAAATATGTAAAATAAACGGCAAAAAAATATTAGTTGAATGTATAAAAAAAAATACTGCTGAAGAGTTGTATCAAAGACTAAAAGAGGTTAATAGCAATACATATATAATGACTGGAGATGATAATAAATATTATAGAAGAAAAATAATCGAAAAAACAAAGCAAGAAAAAGAAATGATATTAGTAGCTACACAAACGATAGAAGCAGGAGTGGATATTGATATGGACATAGGATTTAAAGATATATCATTCTTGGATAGTGAAGAGCAATTTATTGGAAGAATAAATAGGTCAAATAAAAAGAAAGACTGTATAGTATATTTTTTTGATTTAGATGAAGCAAGGACTATATATGGAAAAGACAAAAGAATAGAATATGGTTTAAAAAAGAAAGAGAATAGAGAAATCTTAGAAAATAAAAAATTTGATTTATTTTATAATAAAATTATAAAAAGAATCGAGGAAGAAACAGAATCATATACAGAAAATAATATAGAAATCTTTAAAAAATACTGTGAAATGATAAATTATAGAAAAATAGATGAGATTATGACTCTAATAAAACCAAAAGATACAGTTGACATTTTCATAAATTATACAATTTATATAGACGGAAAAGAAATAAAAGGAAAAGAGGTTTTTGAAAAATATAAGGAGATTTATTTAGATGATATTATTTCCTATTCAGAAAAAAAAGTAAAGCTATCACAAATATCTGAAGAATTAAATTTATTTATATATTCAATATATGAAAATCAAGTACAACAATTAGAAGGAGAAAAAATACTAGGAATGTATTATGTAGAAGATGGACAAAAATATATAG
Source organism: uncultured Clostridia bacterium (assembly GCA_944387445.1). Classification (GTDB taxonomy): domain Bacteria; phylum Bacillota; class Clostridia; order TANB77; family CAG-508; genus CAG-269. The sequence goes on from CALXEX010000006.1 coordinate 22,832, forward strand.
AGGATGGAAGATTTAATAAAATGAAATATTTAGAAAAAGGAGAAGAACTATTTTTATGAAAATAACAGGAACAATTATAAATTATTATTTCCATTGCAAAAGACAATGCTATTTATTTGCTAATAGAGTTAACTTAGAAGATAATTCAGAAGATGTAAGAATGGGAAGAGTATTACATGAAATAAAAGCAAAAGATGGAAATAATACAGAAATAAAATATGAAAATATGGTATTAGATAAAGTAACATCCCAATATATAGAGGAATATAAAAAAAGTGACGCCGATACAGAAGCTGCAAAAATGCAATTATTGTTTTATTTAAAAAATTTAAAAGATAAAGGAATTATAAAAGAAGGAAAACTAATCTATAATGAAAAAAACAAAAAAGAAAATAATAAAACAGAGATTATTAAGTTAGATGATGTGAACTTGAAAAAATTAGAAAATTGTATGGAGCAGATAGAAATATTGATAAATCAAAAAAATGTACCAGAAGTGGAAAAAGAAAATAAATGTAAACGATGTGCATATTATGAATATTGCTATTTATAAATAGAAAAGGAGTTAGTAAATGAAATCAGAAAGTAAATACATATTTTCAAAAGGCGATTTAACAAGACAAGATTTTAGTATAAAGTATAAAAATGATAAAGGTAATTTTTATTTACCGATAGAAAAAGTAAAAGAATTATATTGCTTTAATGATATTACAATATCAACAAAGTTATTAGATATATTGGCAACAGCAGGAATTATAGTGCACTTTTTTAATTATTATGAAAATTATATAGGGACATTTTATCCTAAAAAATCATTGGTAAGTGGGAAGTTAGTAGTTAAGCAAGCAATAGCATTTGAAAATAGTCGTTTAATTATTGCAAGAGCAATAGTAAATGGAATCGCTAAAAATATAAGAACTGTTTTATATCATTATTATAGACATGGGGCAAAGGAGTTAAAGGAATGTATAGATTTTTATAATAAAGAAGTGAAAAAATTATTAGAAAAAGCTCGTGATATAAATCAAATTTTATCAATAGAAGGAAAAATTTGGGCGATGTTTTATTCAAGTTTTAAATATTTTTTACCGGAAGAATTTATTATCAATAAAAGAGTAAAAAGACCACCAGATAATCCAATGAATGCAATGATATCCTTTGGAAATACTTTATTATATACAAAAACGATTTCACAAATATATAATACACATTTAGATCAATCAATATCATTTTTGCATGAGCCAAGTGAAGCAAGATTTTCTCTGAGCTTAGACTTAAGTGAAGTATTTAAACCAATTATAGTATTTAGAACAATCTTTGATTTAGTAAACAATAAAAAGATTAAAGTAGAAAAGCACTTTGAAGAGAAATTGAATTATTCACTATTAAATGAAGAAGGAAAAAAGATTTTTATAGAGGCTTTTGAAAATAGAATAAATCAAACATTTGAACATGCAAAATTAAGAAGAAAAATAACTTTTAAACAAGCAATAAAGTTAGATGGATATAAATTAATAAAATTTATTTTAGAAAACAAGGAATTTTATCCGTTTGATTTAGAAAAAAAGGAGTAATATGAAGAAGCAAATAAATTATAATTATGTGTTTTTATTTTATGATGTAGATGAAAGAAGAGTAAATAAAGTATTTAAAAAATGCAAGAAATATTTGAATCACTGGCAAAAATCAGTGTTTAGAGGTCCTTTGACAAATTCACAAATTTTAGAATTAGAATTTGAACTAAAAAAAATAATTGATAAGAAAAAGGATTTTATATCTATTATTAAAATAATGGATTTTAAAACAATTGGAGAAACAACATTGGGCAATGTAGAAAAGAATACAGAGGATATATTTTTATAAATTTTCCAGCTATATAATGAAAAGGTTGATATATAAAGAGCATAAAAACTATTGGCATTTGGAAAGATGTTGAAAAAAGCTTGATTATTCAGGGGATTTTGAGTAATATATATAATATAAATGTTGATTTTTTCTTTGTTGAACTTTAACATAAGATGTATTTAAATTTGTATAAATCTGTACTATTGAATTTACCTTTAAAGTTGAACTTTAACATAAGATGTATTTAAATTTATATCCATTCCTATTAATAAGTCTGCTCCTTCTGTTGAACTTTAACATAAGATGTATTTAAATTTTCTGAGCAAGGCTTGTACACCTTGCTCTATTGCGTTGAACTTTAACATAAGATGTATTTAAATTAAGCTTCTTGCGAAGTTATCCATTCTTCTCTATCCAGTTGAACTTTAACATAAGATGTATTTAAATAAATGTGAGATACAAACCTTTACATTAAACAAAGAGTTGAACTTTAACATAAGATGTATTTAAATGAATGACAAAGTCTACAAATTGGAATAACTAATCCGTTGAACTTTAACATAAGATGTATTTAAATAAAGGAGGTGCGGGAGAAGTTGGAGGATAATTTCTGTTGAACTTTAACATAAGATGTATTTAAATAAGAAGAACTATAAATAATGAAGTTATAACAGAAAAAGTTGAACTTTAACATAAGATGTATTTAAATTCTTTTTTCAAAAATTGATTAATAACAAATTTTGATGTTGAACTTTAACATAAGATGTATTTAAATGTAATAATTTTTTTAAAATCTGAAAGTGCGTTACTTGTTGAACTTTAACATAAGATGTATTTAAATGTAAAATAGTTATCAACATAACTTTTTAATTCATTAAGTTGAACTTTAACATAAGATGTATTTAAATTGAAATGATTTTAGATTTAGTCGACGCACACGACTACGTTGAACTTTAACATAAGATGTATTTAAATTTCTTCTGGTGGAAAGACTATGACCATAGGACAAGCGTTGAACTTTAACATAAGATGTATTTAAATTATTATGATACGGAAGAGTATGGTTTATTTTCTTCGTTGAACTTTAACATAAGATGTATTTAAATTATAGCCGGTTTGCAACCTAAAAATAGCAAGAAAGTTGAACTTTAACATAAGATGTATTTAAATGGTGATAAATTTGAAATATCCTCAAAAGATGAACCGTTGAACTTTAACATAAGATGTATTTAAATAAGTTTAAATGGGTTTTATATTCAAAAAAATTAAGGTTGAACTTTAACATAAGATGTATTTAAATAAGTTCCATGATGAAGGAGATTGTAATGCTTTCCAAGTTGAACTTTAACATAAGATGTATTTAAATAATGGTGATGTTGAGAATATTCTCCAACTATGTAACGTTGAACTTTAACATAAGATGTATTTAAATAACACAAGATATAAAAACGCATTTTTAAATGCTGTGTTGAACTTTAACATAAGATGTATTTAAATCAGTTGCAAGTACAACTTAAAATATAGATAGCTTTTGTTGAACTTTAACATAAGATGTATTTAAATAATGATAACAATTGAGATTAAAGATAATATAAAAACGTTGAACTTTAACATAAGATGTATTTAAATTAATTATATTGTGTTACATAAACACCTTCTTTGACAGTTGAACTTTAACATAAGATGTATTTAAATGAAAATGCATCTACGTCATTTACTATTGCTTTTACGTTGAACTTTAACATAAGATGTATTTAAATTTTATCTTTGGTTTATTATTCAAATAATTATAATTGGTTGAACTTTAACATAAGATGTATTTAAATTATTTGTAACAACCTATATCTATATTTTCTTTTTCTGTTGAACTTTAACATAAGATGTATTTAAATTCGTAATCTAGCTCGTCAGTGTCAGAAGGATTTATTGTTGAACTTTAACATAAGATGTATTTAAATACCGCTCAAGACTTAAAATCTTCAAATTTTAATAAAGGTTGAACTTTAACATAAGATGTATTTAAATACTGGTGTTTATGCTAATAAAAATTGGTTTACTAAGTTGAACTTTAACATAAGATGTATTTAAATGAAAATTCTTCTTCAGAAGTTGCAGCTTCATCAGGTTGAACTTTAACATAAGATGTATTTAAATAAGAAAATTAAGATTTTAAAAATTTGCAATTTGTAAGTTGAACTTTAACATAAGATGTATTTAAATTCACCTGCTTGTGCTAGTTTTCCTAATTCATAAAGAGTTGAACCTTAACATGAGACATATTTAAATTCTATTGAATCTTGTACTGATGAGTTTTGTCTTGGTTAAACTTTAACATAGTATGTATTGCTCTATATTAGACTTTTATATATTTAATTTGGATTATATAACTTAAAAAAATGCAATCAGATTATAGCGCGAATTATGTATATTGATGACATTCCAACATCATAGGCGTAAATCTTATCCCATCTACAACCTGCTCAGAAGAAACATCAGAAAATCCAAACTTATGATACACCTCAACAGCATAAGGAGAGGAATTAACAGTAATCGTTTTTAAAGAAGGATTATTTTCTTTACATATTTTTAAAACATCATTAAATAATCTTCTAGCAATACCTTGTTTATGATACTGCTTATCCACAAATAATAATGAAATGTGGACAAAATTTTTAACAGCAATCATACCTACAATAATATCATTAACAAAACATCCGTAAAAATATAAAGAACCATTAGAATATTGTTCTGACATATTATTTATATCAATGAATTTATAAAATGAAGTAATTCCTTCTTCAGAATAATAAGGTGCTTCAAATTCGTCAAAAACTTTACGTACTAAGTCTAAAGTTTCTGATAGCTCTTCTTGTTTGATTTTTTTATATTCTAACTGAAAACTTTTCTCCATCAAATACATATTTTCCTCATTTAAAACCTTTTGATTATCTTTATATCGATATCCTAATTTATAATAAAACTCATGAGCAGTAATAGAAGCAGGAATAATTAACTTTTTAAAATTAGAATGAATAGCATAATCTTCAATTGCTTTAATTAATAGGCGACCAATACCTTCACCATGATTTTCAGGTTTTACAAAAACAGTTAGAATATAATATTCATCTGGATTGTACCAAGAAACATCTATACCAGCAGTGCCGACAACTTCATCATCTTTTATGGCAACAAATACTTTTTTTCTGCTTTTTAAAGCATCTTTTAATTTTTCTACTGTAAAATCCTTTGCCATTTCTTGTACTTTAGCTACACCATAATCTCTTACATTTACTTCTAATAGATTTCTAATAATAATTGTTGAAATTTGTTCAACATATGTTTCATCATATTCTTTAATTTCAATCATTCTATCAACTCCTATAAATAATTTTTTAGATATAATACCAGATAAAGCATGTTTCCTACCTTAGATAACCTCTTTTTCACCTAAATCTTCAGAAAATCTTAGCAAATATCCATCTGGATCTTGTACCAAAAATTCTTTATTTCCAAGTAATTTATTATCTTGTCTATACCAATTTTCCTCAATATCAAAGGCAATTGGATAGTTAGGTTCTTTTAATTTTGAATAAATTCTATCAACAGAATCTACTTCTAATTGAAAATTGACACCGTTTCCAAAAGGATAGGTAAGAGGAGCTAAGTCCCATTTATCATTATCGGATAATTCTTGTAACATAAATTGAATATCTCCCATTGAAAGAAATGCAAATTTATTTTCAGGTCTTTCATACTCTACTTTAAATCCAATAGTTTTGTAGAATGTAAGACTATTTTCTAAATTACTTACAGAAAGTTCAGGAATGTTTTTATTAAATACAAGCTCATTATTATCTCGAATAATTTCACTTTCAAAAAAACGTTCTTGAAATTCTGTTAATACTCTAATTTGTTCATTTGAATAATTTCTGCCTTCAGGAACAACAATTAATTTATCATCATTATTATTTGTTCTATGAATAATGGCAATACATTTTCCTTGAAAGGTTTCCAATGGTTCAAATACACCTAATATATAGCAATCCAATTCTTCATTATCGCCACTTATAGTATTGGGAACATATCCATAATTCACAGGATAGATATGATTTGGGTATTTTTCAGAATGTTTACTGCCTAATGGCTTATCTATTATGACATCAACTATTTTATCTAAAAAATCTCTACTATTTGTCATTTTTATATTCCTTCCTTTATCAAAATATAGATATTTGTAATCAAAGTATATTATGAAATTTTATAAAATTCAATAAGTCCTTAAATATTTACATTCGGTTTTATCCGTGATAAAATAAGCACAGAAAATATAAGTGAGAATATAAGTTACAAGATAAGCAAAAAGATGTCAGAGAAAGAAAGGTGAACAAAATGAAAATATTAATGGGAACAAAAAACCAAGGGAAAATAGAAGGTGTTAAGAGAGCTTTTAAAAGATATTTTGATCATGTTGAAATAGAAGGAATACCAGTTGATTCAGAGGTAGGAGCACAGCCGATTAATAAAGAGATTGTTATCGGTGCGAGAAACAGAGTAAAAAACTTAAAAGAATATGCTAAGAAAAATAACATAGATGTAGATTATTATGTAGCAAGTGAAGCAGGGATTACAGATTTATTAGATGAATGGATAGATATTAATGCAGTTGTGATTGAAAATAAAGAAGGAAAACAAAGTGTAGGAACCAGTCAGGGATTTCCAATAGATGCAAAATATATAGATGAAATAACCAGTACAGAGCTTGGAAAAGTAATGGATAGAATCTTTAAAAGTCATGGATTAAATACAGGAAAAGGTGGTATTAGTATTTTAACACATGATGAAGTATCTAGAATTGATTTAACAGAAAATGCTTGTGTTATGGCTTTAATTAAATATATTAATCAAGGTATATGGGAATAAATTTTTTATAAAAAATATCCAGATGCAAAACAAACATATTGATTTGAACTAATAGAAGAATAAACGAAATAAAAGGAGTAATGGTTATGAAAATATTAGTGATTTGTAGTAAAGCATTTTATAATAGAATTGAACCAATTAAACAAAAATTAGAAGAAATGGGACATAGTATAGAATTACCAAATTCATATGATAACCCAGGAGCTGAAAAAGAAGCTTGGGAGTTAGGAGATAAAGCACATTCTGAATTTAAGAAAAGAATGTTTCAACGAAGTGAAGCAACGATTTCAAATATGGACGCTGTATTAACTCTAAACTTTGACAAAAATGGACAACAAAACTATATTGGTGGAGCAACATTTTTAGAATTATATGAGGCATTTATGAAGAATAAAAAAATTTATTTATATAATGATATTCCTGAAGGAATGTTATATGATGAAATAGCAGGATTTTCACCAATTATTATAAATGGTAATTTGGATTTAGTAAAATAAAGAATATAAAGATATCAAACAAATCTTATTTGTAAATAAAAATAGGAGTAAAAAATGAACATTTTAGAAATATATAATAAATATCATTTACCAGAAAATCTACAAATGCATATGTTAAGAGTAACAGCATGTACAAACTTGATTTTAGATAACTGGACTGGAAAGTCAATAGATAGAGAAGCTATCACAAGAGTTTCTTTATTACATGATATGGGAAATATGGTAAAAATACCAGAAGAGGGACAAGATAGAGAATTTATAGAGATAAGAAGAAAATATTTTGAAGAATATGGAACAAATGATCATGCAATCAATATGGTAATTGGAAAAAAAGAAGGTTTAACAGAAAAAGAATTAGAAATTTTAGATGGAAAACGTTCCAGAAAAAATGAGCAAACAGCCAAATCAGATAATTATGAAATCAAGATATGTGCCTATTGTGACCAAAGAGTTGCACCAGATGGTGTAGTTAGTTTAAAAGAAAGATTAGAAGATGCAAAGATACGATATAAAGACAAACCACTATCTGTATGGTCTAATGAAGAAAAAGCAAATCAATTAATCAAGTGGGCATTAGAAATTGAAGAACAAGTCATGAGATATTGCAAATTAAAACCAGAAGATATTAATAATCAGTCAATACAAATATATATAGATAGATTAAAAGAATATGAAATATAGGAGTAACAAACATGGAAGAACTAATAGATGTTTTAAATGAAGATGGGACAAAAACAGGAAAAGTCGTAACCAGAAAAGAAGTACATGAAAAAGGCTTATGGCATAAGATTGTTGTGATTGCAATTATTGATAAAGAAGGAAATGTATTAATGCAACAAAGAGCCAAAGATAAAGAAACCAATCCAGGAAAATGGGATATATCTGTTGCAGGACATGTGTCAGCAGGACAAACTTCTATAGAATCAGCCATTAGAGAAGTAAAAGAAGAAATCGGAATGGATGTAGAAGAAAAAGACTTGCAATATATGCTAACTTATCAAACAGGAAGAAAAGTAAAAGACAATTTTTATGCGAATCATATCTTTGATGTTTACTTGGTAAAAACAGAAGGAATAGATATATCAAAGATAAAAATTCAAGAAAGTGAAGTAGAACAAGTAAAATTGTGTAATCTAGAAGAAGTACAAAATATGCTTTCTAATAACTTAGTAGCAGAAAGAAAACCTGTATATGAAATGTTAATAAAATATTTAAAATAATAGGAAAGGTATAAAATATGATTAAAGTATTATTTGTATGCTTGGGAAATATTTGTAGATCTCCTATGGCAGAATATGTATTCAAAGATATGGTAAAAAAGAAAGGATTAGAAAAGCAATTCTATATTGCTTCATCAGCGACAAGTTATGAAGAAGTAGGAAATGATATGCATTATGGAACCAAAGATAAATTAGACGAAAAAGGAATACCATATACAAAACATAAAGCGAGAAGAATTGAAAAACAAGATTATGAAAAATATGACTATATCATTGGGATGGAAGAAAGTAACATTCGAAATATCCTAAGAATTGTCGGAAATGATAAAGACAATAAAATATATAAACTTTTAGATTTTTCAAAAAATCCAAGAGATATTGCAGACCCATGGTATACAGGAAATTTTACAGTTACATATAATGACATTGTAGAAGGATGTATAGGTTTTTTAGATTATTTAAAAAGAAAAAACATCGTAAAATAAAGGGGATGATTGAAAAATAATTACAGTTTTGGGGTTGCATAGTGGCAAACTTCATTTGAAATTTATTCAACGTACAAATCGTACGTTGAATAAATTTCAAATTGGTTTTCCTAGCCAAGATTTAATTTTTTCAATCAGATTTACGACCAAGAAAGGGATTTGAAATAACAATGGCAAATACGTATATAAAAATTAAAGAAAAAGAAATTCCAGTTATTATCAGAAATTATAGACATACGAATTCTATAAAAATATATTTCAGAGGGAATATATTAAACATTAGCAAATCTAAATATTTATCTAAAAAAAGAATGTTAGAATTTATTAAACAAAATGAAGAACAAATCTATAAACAATATTTAAAAATCATTTCTAAAGAAAATGACAAAATGAAACATTGGTATACAGGAGAAAAGATAAGCTATAAAGGTGAAGATTTTTGTGTGCAAATAGAATATGTAAACAAAAAAAGGCTAAAAATTATTTTAGATGAAGAAAATAAACGATTTATTATAGAAATACCAGAGGAATTAAAAGATGAAGATAATAAAGCAATCATTGATAAATATGTAAAAAGATTTCTTGGCATAAAAACAAAGGAATATCTAGAAAATCGATTACCATATTGGAGTCAGAAAATGAAAACAGAGTATCAGACGTGTAAGGTAGGAGATGCAATCAGTAAATATGGTAGCTGTATTCCAAGTAAAAAAGCACTTCATTTTAGCAATAGACTAATCATGTTACCAGAAGATAAAATAGATGCCATTATTGTTCATGAATTAGCACATATGACATATGCAAATCACAGTGATAAGTTTTATCAATTAATTCTAGAATATATACCAAATTATTTTAAAATTGATAAATGGTTAAAGAAAAATGTAAAAAGGGTTATGATATAACATTTTGTTCAATTTGGGACTATTGGGACCAGGTCCAAACGGACCTGGTCTCAATAGTCCCTTAATCATTTTTATAGTATTTTCCTTGATACAAATTTTCTTCTTTTAATTTTTTATCTAAACCATTTAATATCCACTTTTTGTGTAAATCCCATTTGGGCGCAATTAATAGATCTTTAGGGGCATCACCAGATATTCTATGAATGACAATGTCAGGAGAGATATGTGAAAGAATATATGCCAAACAATCTAAGTAATATTCTAAAGAAATGGGGATATATTGTTTTTGGTTATACATATCAGCTAGCACAGTATTTTCCACTACATAAGTATTATGAATTTTTAATCCTTGAATAAAATGTTGGTTTATAAAGTTTACTGTATTTTGCATATCATAAAAATTTTCATTTGGTAATCCCACCATCATATGTGCAATCACATCAATATGGTATTTGTTGAGTAATTCAACAGCTCTTGTAAATTGAGCATTTGAATATTGCCTATTTACAAAATTTCCAATTGCCTCATTAGATGTTTGTAATCCTAATTCTACAGATACGTAATACTTTTTGGTATAGGAATATAAAAGTTTTACTATATCTTCATTAATACAATCAGGTCTCGTAGCAATAGACAATCCAATAATTTTCGGATTAATTAATGCACTATCATATTTTTTCTTTAAATTCTCAAGAGAATCATATGTATTGGAGAAATTTTGAAAATAAACAATAAATTTATTAGCTCGATTAGAACGAGGACTGTTAAAGTAATCTTCTACTTGTTCAGAGATATCTTTATAGGGATTTAAGTGTTCTCCTGAACCACATTCACTACAAAAGATACAACCAGAATGGCTTAAAGTTCCGTCACGATTAGGACAAGTAAAATGCCCATTAATACAAATTTTTAAAACTCTTTCGCCAAATCGTTTTATATAATATTCATTTAATTTTGTGTATCTATATAAACTTTCCATAATACATACAGTATATCAAAAATAGAAGAAAATAACAATTAAAAAAAGATGATTTTGGGGACGGAGAAAAAAATCATCGTTTAGTATACTGTATTTATATGAAATAAAGTAAAACCTAAAAACGATGATTTTTTTCTCCGTCCCCAAAATCATCTTTTTTCAATTTTGATAATATAAAATCTAACAATATTGACAAAAGAAATAAGAATAAGAAAAAAGTAAGAAGTATTAAGAGTTGTCTAGCTTGTTCTTCTTTTGGCAAATTATATAGATAAATTAAAAAATTACTTATCATAAACCATTCCACCTTTTATAATATCTTATATGGAATATTTTATGAAAGTAATATATTAAAATCAATACAATATATTCAAAATAATACAAAAAGCACAAAAAAGTTTAAGAAATCGACTAATTTTTTATGAAAATAGCAATATCTTTAAGAACATTTATAGCTTTTACAATTTCTTTATCACTGTAAACATTTAAAAGTTCTTTTGTTTTATTAATAACGGTATCATCAAAACCATATAAAATATAATCAGCAGAATGTCCACTTAAATCTCTAAGTTTTCTAATGTTTCTATACATTAGATTACCTCTACCTTCTTCAACTAATCCAAGAAACTGACTAGATATACCAATTTCTTTTGCTAATTGTGTTTTATTCATATGTAATTCATTTTCTCTAATATATTTTATTCTTTTACCTCTTGAAATTTGTTCTTGTTTTTCTAATTCTAAATCAGATGTATTCATTTAAAAATCCTCCTCTTACTATAAATGAACGATTATCTCTCGATATCTCCATTTTTCTTAATATTTTATTTTTATATTATTAATTTTAATAACATTTTTAATAAGCACACTAAAAAGTGCACATTGTACATTTTTATTTAATTTAAAAATTTATCTAGAAACTTTCTTTACCATTACCCCTCTTTATTCACACTGGATCTACTTTACTAAATAGTCCTTACCATCCTTCGTTCAATGTATAAAGATAAAGTGACATGGCATTACTGCTATACTACTGGCTCATTTAAGGCCTTACGGAGGATTCCTCCCTCATGCCACTTTTATCTAGCTAAATTAATATATATTTATGCTACCTTTAGTTGTCCTAATCTTTCTTGGGTAAATACCCTTGTAGCCTTGTATTCTTCATTTTTTATTACTACTGCATATATTATCTGTAATATTTTTCCTATTACTGCTACTATTGCTTGTTTCTTCTTTAATTGATTTTCTTTTCTAGTTATTAAATATTTGTATAACTCTTTTATTTCTTCATTCTTATTTATCATTGTAAATGCCATTCTATACAATATACTTCTTAACAGACTTCTTCCTCTTTTTGATATCGTTGTCTTTCCTTTATGATTACCTGAACTGTTTTCTATCAGATTTAATCCTGCATATCTTCTTATTTGTTCATAACTATCAAACCTATTAACATCTCCAACTTCTCCTACAAACATTGCTGCACTCACTATTCCAATTCCTTGTATACTTATCAAACTTTCATAAAATCCTGTTTCTTTTAATTGTTTCTCTAGTTCTTGTTCTGCCATTTTTATTTGCTTTTCTATCAACTTTGCTTCTTCTATATACATGTTTAATTGGAATGTTGCTCCTTTTATTCCTTCTGTTGTACCTATGCTTTCTTCTGCCATTTCATATATCTTTTCTACTTGCTTTTTACTATATCCTCTTTTGACTGTCTCTCTTATATGTTTTAGTAGTTCTTTTTTCCCTAAGCCTTTTATATCTTCAGGAAATGGACATCTTTTTAATATTTCTTCTGATGTTCTACTTAATACGTTCTTAAATACTTTCGTATATTCTGGAAAGTATTCATCTATTGTTGCTAGTAATCTACATTTTACTGCATTTTGCTTTCTTACTAATTCCGCTCTTGTATTTGATAGGTTTCTTAAATCTGCCCATATTCCTTCTGGTAAATATGGTTCAAAAAACCTTGCATCTTTTATTAATCTTGCTATTGTCATACAATCTTTCTTATCATTTTTTGTCTGACAATTGTCATCAAATTCCTTTGCATTTTTTACATGATATGGATTTACTGTTACGACTTTTATCCACTCTATTTTCTTTAGATATCTTGCACATGATTTCCAGTAATGTCCTGTTGGCTCCATTCCTATTATTGCTTTTTTGAAATTTAACATTGTTAATACATTTTTTACTGTTTCTACTAGACTTTGAAATCCTTTTTTTGTTATTATTAAAAGAGAAAGACTTTTTTATTTCTTTCCCATTTGGTAGGATGATTCCTGCCCAATGTACATTTTTTGCTATGTCTATTCCTACGATTGCATCTGTGTTTTCAATAGCATCAAATTTTAAATTTTGTGATTTCGTCATTATTTTTACCTCCAATATATTAATTTCATAGACTTTTGAATTGCTTCGTCTATATTGAAATTATATATTAGGGGGTATTTTGTTGTCAAAGTTCATTTTTCATTTATTACAGGATGCTCTTATAAAATTTTAAGTACGAAATTATATCAATTTTACAATATAATATATTTGAACACATGGTAAAATATTTGTAGAATTATGGTATTTTATGGAGAAATATGGTAACATTATGAAAAAAAGAAGAAAGGGTGTGTACATATGACAACAAAATCTATGAAGATACTAATAATAGAAGATGATGTGAATGATTGTAACAATTTTATAAATAGTGTAAAACATAGAGATGATGTAGAAATTATTGCAATCACAGATTCAGATGTAGAAGGACTAAAATATGCAAAATTAAAACAACCAGAAGGTATTATATTAGATTTAGAATTAAATAACAGTATGACAGGAAATGCAGATGCTTTGGGATTTTTGTCAGAACTAAAGAAGTTGAATTTAGATTATGAACCAATTATTGTTGTAACGACACATATCCATTCAAAAAGAATATATGATATGGTTCATAGAAATGGTGCAGACATCATATTATATAAGAATCATCCAAGATATTCGGCGGATTATGTTTTGAATAAAATGTTAAGTCTAAGAGAAGTAACACCACAAAAAACAATAGAAACATTAAGAGAGGAACTAGAAGATAATAGGAAAAAGATATCATATTGTATTGCTAGAGAATTAGACTTAATTGGAATACCTGCGAAAATGACTGGTAGAAAATATATACATGACGCGATCTTATATTTGATTGAGAATAAAGGAGACAATATCAATGTAATTAGACATTTAACAAACATATATAAGAAATCTGGAAATACAATTACAAATGGTATTCAAAATGCCATTATGCATGCTTGGAATAATACACCTGTAGATGATTTGTTAGAATATTACAGAGCAAGAGTGAGTCCAGAAACTGGTGTGCCAACACCAATGGAATTTATATATTATTATGTAGATAAAATTGAAAGAGAAATCTAATATATAAAAATAGTATCATACATAAAATAAAAAATGTATTGCAAAATCTCTGATTGTATTGTAAAATAATGGAAAATACAATTAGAGATACTTTTTATTTATAAAAATTTCATTTGTTTTCTAATGTAATATGTATAATTTTGATATCTGAAATTTAAAGTCAAGTTGTTTTGGTTACAAATATTTAAGTTTTTTTAATAGATTTATAAAGATAAATATTCAAAGTAATACTTTTGAAAAGAGATGTTTTTTGATTTTCACTAATATTCAATATTTTCAATTATATAAATTTATAAATTAATCTTTTATTCTATAATTTATGCGTTAAAAAATCCAAATATTTCCAATTTATTTACCCTATATGATACTGATGAAAAGTATTTCGAACGTATTTTATAAATAAAAAATCAAAAAAACTTTATTGAATCCAATAGAGAAATTTGATAGAATGAAAGGAGAAATTTACTTGAACAATTTAAAAAACGTAAAAGAAGTAGAAATGCTACCATTATCCAATGATTATGTCTTTAAAAGAATTTTTGGAAAGGGTGGAAATGAGAAAATTTTAAAAAGTCTTTTAGAGGCAATATTAAAAATCCATATACAAAAGATTGAAGTAAAAAATCCAGAAATTCCAAAAGAAACAATAGATGAAAAATTAAGCATATTAGATATCAGAGCAGAAATTAATGAAAACACAATTATTGATATAGAAATGCAAGTAGGAAACACAACGGCAATTGATAGACGTTTGGTTGTATATAATGCAAAATTAATAGCTGGAGATATCAAAATATCAGAAGAATATAAAAATGTAAAGGACACAATTGTTATTTGTATATTAAATGATGCTATTATAGAAAGAAATGCATATTTAAGTTTAGCAATGTTAAAATATGAAAAGACAGAAGATATCAGATATGTAGATATGGGATATGAACAAGAAGAACAATATTTAACAAAAATGACTAAATATTATATTATTGAATTACCGAAGTTTAAGAAAAAGAAACCAAAAGTAGCAGATTTACTAGAAAAATGGTTGTATGTAATTGGGGGTGATCAAAAAATGATAGAAGAATGTAAAAATGATAATGAAGAAATCAAAGAAGCAGTTAAACAATTAAAAGAAATGAGTGCAGATGAATACGAAAGAGAATTATATGAAATTAGAGAAAGAAGTAGATTAACATATAATACAGAAATGAATGAAGCACGAAGAAAAGGAATAGAGGAAGGAGAAAAGAGGGGAGAGAAAAGAGGCGAAAAACGAGAAAAAGAAAAAATTGCTAAGAAAATGAAAGAAGAAGGATTAGATATAGAATTAATTAAAAAAATAACAACTCTGACAGAGAAAGAAATTAATTTATTATAATGTATAAAATACTTATACATTATAATACCAATAAGAGATAAAATTTAAAGAGAAATATGGAAAATAAAGCTAGAATGAACATATCATAGGTATTGAACGAGATGTTTGATATTTATGATGTGTTTTTTTTTATTTTCGACAAATTTATACCATTTTTTTTCACCAGGAGTTACCGTCTTTTTTTCGGTTGAAGATGGTAATTTTTTATTTGTAGAAAGCAATAAAGCTTCTATAAATACGAAAGAAAAAGGTGGTGATAAGTATGTTAGATTGGTTTGATGCTTTTTGGAAATGGGTTAGTTATTGGGTATAAATTACTATTAAACAATCAATATAAAGGTAATTGATAAGAGAAAAAACTTATTGATTATCTTTTTTTCTTTTTATATAATAATATAAAAAAGGAAATTTAAGTATGGAATTTATAATGGGATTAACAGAAATAGAAAATGTTGTAGATATCATAAAAATAGCATTGATTTGTATGTGTACATATTATATTAATTTTAAAATCATAAATAAGAATATAACAACAACATTAAAAAATACAATATTCAATATAATAGGTATAATTTTAGTGGCAATAATATGTAGAATTGTAAAAAATATATTAGGATTCTCATATAATATGATGTTTATGATTTTGTTGACTAGTATATTGTTTGCATTAAATACAAAATATTCATTCACTTATTCACTATTAATAACAATTATTTCTTTAAGCATTAACTATATTATTTTCTTAATTACAATGCTAATTAGTTTTATACTTATAGTAATCTTTAAAATTGAAAGTGTTTATATAGGATTGGTTTTCATAATTATAGCTTATATAATATTAGTTTATGTGTTTAGTAAAATAAAGAGATTTAAAAAAGGTTTTTCTTTTTTACAAAGAAATATGAAAAATGAATATATAGATGTTTTAATTTTAGATATTAGTATAATTCTAATTTTTTGTATTATAATTATTTCAAACTATGATAAACTAATAACAAGAAGAACAGGTGTAGGTTTTATCATCTTCTCCATCATCATGTTCATCACCATCCAAAAATCCTTACAGCTATACTACAAACAAAAACTACAAGAAAGAGAAGTAGAAGGCATCAAAGAAGAACTAAAACAAAAGAACAAAGAAATTGAAGAATTAGAAAAAGAAAATCTAAAACTCAATAAAAAGAATCACTCAATAGCACACAAGCAAAAATCATTAGAATATGAACTAAAACAAATAGCACTAAACAATCAGATAGAAGATGAAAAACATGTAAAAGATAAAATAGAAAATTTATCGAAAGAAATGCAAAATGAAACAATTAGTATAGAACTAAGCAAAACGAGTATCAATGAAATTGATAATATGTTCAAATATATGCAATCAGAATGTATAAAAAATAAAATAGATTTTCAATTACAAATAAATGGAAATATTCATCATATGGTA
This sequence comes from uncultured Clostridia bacterium, assembly GCA_944387445.1. Lineage (GTDB taxonomy): Bacteria > Bacillota > Clostridia > TANB77 > CAG-508 > CAG-269. Next base: position 39,940 of record CALXEX010000006.1, read on the forward strand.
AATAAGCACATTGGAAAAGAAGAATTGGAAATCTTAATTGCAGATATGATAAAAAATGCAATCATAGCCATTAACCATTCTAAAAATATCAATAAAAGTATTTTAGTAAGATTAGGATTGATCAATGGTGAATATAGTTTATATATTTATGATTCTGGCATAGAATTTGAAATAGACACATTAATAAATCTGGGAATAAAACCAAGTACAACACATGCCAATGATGGTGGTACAGGAATGGGGTTATTGAATACGTTTGATACATTAAAGAAGCATAAAGCAAGTTTGGTTATTGAAGAATATGGAAAACCTGTAGAAGATAATTTTACAAAGGTAATAAAGATTATTTTTGATAAAGAAAATAGATATAAGATATCTTCGTATCGCGAAGAAGAAATTAGAGAAAGAGATATTGAAAAACGAATAGAAATAGGATTATTACAGCTATAATACAGTTATGTTAAATTTTGATAACAATATTGTAACGACATAATTTGTTTGTTATACTTAAAATGTAAAAATGAAAGAAGAGGGTGTTATCATGAATGATGAAAACAAACGACCAAGTATAAAAGGTATAAAAAACGGAGTTAAAGATAGATTTACTAGTATGGTAAAGTTAGCTCAAATATGGAAGTTACAACATCAACCAACTCGAAAAGCAGGAGTGGGTGAAAAAATAACAATTTTAGATTCTAATTCCTATGTAATGAATAAAGAAAAAGGAAAAGGATATGCATATTTTGAAGGTTTACCTAAAGATACACAACCAGTAGTAGGTTTTTATATAAAAAAGACACAGGAAAATACAGAAGAGCAACAACAAAAAAAAGGAAATAAATTAATACTTGTTCCAATTGTGATATTATTAGGAGCAGGAGCCTTATCAATGAAAGGATGTACTGCTGAAGAAACAGTTGTAGAGAAAAAGGAAGTGCCTATAGAAGTTACTATTTATGATATAGAAAATCCTTCAGTATCTGCATGGGGATTGGAAGGACAATCTGCACAAGAAGGAAAATATGTAAATGAAATGCAGGGGCAAGGAAGTAATGGAAAGTATTATGATTCGGATGAAGTTTATCAGAATGAATACGATGCAGCTAAAAATAGTAAAGAGTATGAAAAATATCAAGAACAAGTAAAGGAAGGATTGAAAGATTTAAAAGGAAAAGAAGCCACTACAGTAGAACTAGCAGATATACAAGAAAATATAGAGAATATGGATGAAATTTATGCTCAAAAGGAATCAGTAGTACAAGAAAATTATGATAAATTCATGGAAGATGTAGATATGTATCCAGATGGAAATACACAGATAGAAAAAGAGACAGCTGGAAATATTTTAGAAAGTTTTGATGAAAGCCAAGAATTAATTCAAGAAAACCAAAAAGCAATAGAAGATTTGATAGATAAAGCGAAAGAAGGAACTGTAAATATTCATGAAATAAAAGAAGAGAAGGATGGAGATATAACAATAACAGGAGAACAGATAGTAGAAATGGTAAAAAAAGAAAAAGTTAGTGGGATTAAAGCAGCATTTCAAAATATGCAGAACTTCTTCAAAGGACTATTTAAAGAAAATACAAATGATCAAAGATAAATTTCTGTAAAGAAAGGAAAATAGAAAATGGATAATTATTGCAATGTGTTAACAGAAACGAATGAAATATTAAATTATTTCGATAAAACCATATTGGAAAAAATACCTCAAAAATTAAGGCAAAAAATAAGAGAAAGTAAGAATGATGCATATAAATTTAAGTATGATAAAAGTAAAACATTAGTAGAACAGAATATTATGCCAGAAACAAAAGATTTAATTAGTGCTATATATTTAATGTATTGTTGTGACGGAGAAAAAAGACAACAATTGATGGACATATGTAAAGAAAATGAGAGAAAAACAATGGAATATCTTAATCAAAGCTATGATATTTCTGAATTATTCAAAAAAACAAAAGAGGTTGTAAAAGAAAATACAGAAGAGAATATAGAGAGTACAGATAATGTAGTAAATAATAAAATTGCAATTATAGAAGAAGAAAATTGGTATAATAAGCTTTATACAAAAATAAAATCTTTTTTCAATAGAATTTTTGGAAAATAATTTGAAAGGAGTTTGGTAATATGCAAAATAGTTTCAAGAAAGGAACAGTTGTCAAATTAGATCAAAATGCACAAGAAAACTATATTGTTGTAGAAAGTATGGACAAAGATAATAAAGAATATATTCTTTTAACAACATGTGAAGGAGATATAGATTTAGAAAATAAAGTAATGAAAAATATGAAAATTGATTTTTCAAAACTATTTATGGTTTGTTATGATAAAGAAAATAATACTTTTTCATATGATAGCAACCAAGAAATTATAAGCAGTTTAATAAAAAAATTATTTTAAATGTCGCATAGGGAGCAGATCCTTATGCGACATTTTCGTTTTAATAAAAAATGTCGCAAACAAATGTCGCAAACAAAAACGATCCCAATGCGACATTCCGTAGAAAAGGGAGAATAGTTATAAAAAAATGTAAAGAAAATGTAACAGAAAATTAATATAGTAAAGAAACGTGAAAACCATATTTTCCGTAATAAAGACAAGATAAGCCAAAATTTGACAGCGTTCGACATATTTACTTGGAGACTCTAGTATATTAAAATAATATATATATAATACAACACAAGGAAAAAGGAGTCGATAAGTAAACATGAGAAAAGGATTTAATAATAAAAAATTAATAAATCAGGATAATTTGAAATCAAAAAGTGCAAAACAGAAAAAGTTTGTATTAAGCATGAATCATTTAAAAACAGCTATTGTGCAGAACAAAGTAAAAGTGATAGCAAGCATAATAGCAATTTTGACAATCATTGCAATCGTAATGACGGCTATTTATCATGCCCAAAAAGTGCAAATTAGAAACAATCTAATTGCGACAAATCCAGAACTTGCAAGAGCCATGACATATGGAGAACTAACAGAAAAAGATGAGGAAACACAAAGCCAAAATGTCAGATTTAGTGTATATTTTGCAAGAGATTTAAATGGTGATGGCTATGCAGATAAAGTAAAAGGAACATGTAAAGAAGTAGGAGAAGAAGATACACTTTACATGAGCTTAAATGTGCTTGAAGATGGATATTTAGAAAACGGAAAAATAGAAATTGAAGAAGATAACATGTATTTTAAAACAGCATTAGTAGATGATGATGCGATAGAAGGAAACTATATCAGTGAAAATACAACAGTCATCAACCTAAAGGATGTACAAGCAGGAACACAAAAACTAATTTTTGGACAGGTAAGAACTGGAGATTATAGATATAGTAGTACAAAAAGAGATGCGATAGGAAATGACACAAACAAATATAGTGGAATCAATAAAATTAAATTAACAGGAACACATGTAGCAAATGATGGAGAAAGAACAGATATAGAAAAAGTAATAAAATTACCAGTAGATTGGTATGGAACAACAAAGGCTGAAATAGCAACAACGGGAGTAAATGGAGAAAAGAATAAATATCAAAATTACAATTCAGAAGGCATCATTGATGAAGAAAAGCAAGAAGTAAACTTAGAATTTAAAATTGTAGCACAAGAAAGCAACAATCAATTATTATTATCAAAATCAACCATAGAAGGAACCATACCAGAATTAAATGGATATAAAGCAACAAAAGTAGAAATCATGGGTGAAAACTTACAATCTACATATAATGAAGAAACAGGCGTATTTACAGCATATAGAGAAGCAAATACAACAGAAGATGGAGTAGTTAATAAAGAAGCCTATTCTTCAACAAATGGAACTATTAGATATCATGAGATAAAACTAAAAGTAACATATCCATTAGAAGCATATGAAATAGCAAATGAAAGCAATAATGGAACAGTAACAATCCAAATACCTGTAAAAGCCACATTTGAAGGATATAACAATCCAAATGAAGAATTTACAAACCCATATATCAGTAATATAGCTGAAGATGTTATTACAGTTACTTATGGTAAAACAGAAGGAAGTATTATTAATTTTGGAATCCAAGTAGGGGCATATGTAGGAAATGGATATAATGCAAATGTCATATCAAAAGAAAATGCATTAACATATTATAACAATGATGAAAATAAAAGTAATGATACATATGAAGTAAGATGGTCTGTAGCAAGAGGAAATTCAGGAGAAATAGCAAATATAAAATTAAGAGAGCAAGATGCAAACTATACAGACAAATTTTCAAAAACAGATGGAACTTATGAAGATATGCTACCATATAGCAAAAACATAGGAATCTACTTTACAACACCAGGTGCTATGTTTGGAGAAAATGGATGGATACGTGTATACAATGATCAAACAAATACATTAATCCATGAATTTACAAGTGCAGACTGGGATACCTACACAAAAGAAAATCCATATATGTATGATGAACCAGTAGACCATATCAGAATAGAAACAAGTTCAGCAGATAAAGTAAGTAATTTTACAGTAAACCATATCAAAGAATTAAATAATGAATTATTAACAACAGATATAGCAAGAGAAGAATTTGACAAATTCAATAAAATCAATTCATACTTAAGTGGAAATGCAAAATATGCTGAAAATGAAGAATATCAAAACATAAGTAACATCACAGGCACGGCAAATTATGATGAACCAATATCTATTGCACAAATCACAAATGTAACACCTACAACACTTTCAACACAAGAAATGACAAATATGAAAATAACGATAGGAACAGCAAATTCTGCATATAATTTGAAAGCATGGAAAAATGGAATCTTCTTATTGAAATTCCCAGAGGAGGTATTGGTAGCAGACATCAATAGTGTGACGATCAATAATGAAAATGTAAATATATTAGGATATGATATCTATGAACAAGATGGAAATTATTATTTAAAAATACTAACAGAAAATGAAAACCCAGAAAATTACACAATCACAGTAGATGCTAATATTACGCCAGACCCAAGAAAAATATCAGCAACAAAAGATATAGAACTATATGCCTATAATGAAGAATGTAATAACTATAAAGACACTTTAAGAGCAGAAGATGTGTATGACATCAATGGAGATGGAAATACAAAAGACTTGGTAGACTATAGTAAAAAATCAATTACATTTGTAGGACCATCAACACTAATAACCACAGAAACCGCATCAGACTATAATGAAGAAGGAGACGAAATCAAAACAACTGTTGCCCCACAAGTAGCAGAAATTGATAAAACACAAAATAATCGAACAGCAAAAATAAGTATACAAATCACAAATAATTATTCAGGAAACATTAGTGGAATTGTCGTTATCGGAAAAACACCATTTGCAGGAAATACATCACAAATAATAGGAACAGATTTAGGTTCTACATTTACTGCAAAAATGATGAGACCAATCGAATTACCAGAAGAGTTACAAGGCATTGCAAAAGTATATTACTCAGAAAATGAAACAGTTAATAGTGATGTAAATGACCCAAGTAACAACTGGAAAACAGCAGAAGAAATCACAGACTTTTCGACCATCAGAACCTATGCAATTGATTTAAGTGATTATGTAGTAGAAAAAAATGAAGCATATATTTGTACCTATGAAATAGAAGTACCACAAGATGTCAACTATAATGATGTTAGTTATTCAACACATGCCGTATATTTCTATATAGAAACACCAGAAGGAAAAATAGCAGACCAAGCAGAGACCAATAAACTAGGATTTAAGATTGCTAGAAAATACAATTTAGAAATTAATAAAATAAAACAAGGAACAAATAGTCCAATTCAAGGAGCATCATTTAGTGTGCAAGCAGAAGGAGAAGAAAATGCAAGAATCATAGCAAGTGATGTACAAGGAAAAATCAATATCCAAGACCTATATGTAGGAAAAGTATATACAGTAAAAGAATTAAGAGCACCAAGTGACTATGTATTAAATAGTGCAGAAATGAAATTTACAACAACAGTAGATGACAATGGAGAACTACAAGTAGAAAAATTGGAAGGAAATAACAATCTAAATGTAGTACAAGCAACAGAAGAAGAACCAGCAAAAGTAAGCTTTACAGTAACCAATGAGCCAAAATACACATTTAAACTAACAAAGGAAGACCAAAATGGGAACTTAGTACAAGGCGTACGTTTTAACTTGATTGGAAAAGGCTTACCAACTCAAGGAAGAACAGTAACAACAAACAGCAAAGGTGAATTAGCTATTACAGGACTATATCCAAATGAAGAATACACCTTAACAGAGGTATATGCAGAAGGATATGAATATAGTGAAGCACCAATCAAATTTAAGACAGTATGGAATGGAAATAACTTAGAAGCACAAGTTATAGAAGGAAGTTTTAAAATACAACCTACAGTAGACAATAACCAGGAAAAACAACCAATCATGAGTGCAAGTATTGTAAATACAAAATTAGATGAATACAATCTAACATTAAGTAAATATGAAAAAGAGACACCAACTCCATTGGAAGGAGCCGTATTTAAAGTAACAGGAAAATGGTTAGACAGTGAATACACAACAGATGAAAGTGGTATGCTTAATGTTGGACCATTATATGAAGGAATAGAATATACCATAAAAGAAGTAATGCCACCAGAAGGCTATGCATTAAGTGAAAACACTATAAGATTTGTAGTAAATACAAATGAAGAAGGAAAACAACAGTTACAAATCTTAGAAGGAGAAATTAAACCAAGTACAGATTTTGAAACTGAAGAAAAAATCAGTACAGAAGCTAGTGCTAATTCTGAGGGAACAGAAGATATAAGTAGTTCTGATGTAACAGAAAGTAGCAGTCGTTCTGAGACAGCATTAGAAGAAGGACAAGTTGTAGATAAAGATGGAAATCCTATAGAAGACAAGGAAGTAATTGCAAAACTTGATGGAGATAAAATCTCTGAAGTAATGCTTGCTATAGACAACGAACCACTATTCAGTCTAACAAAAATAGATGGAGAAACACAAGAACCATTACCAAATGTAAAATTTGCTATCACAAAAGTAGAAGATGATGGAACAGAAACGGAAGCTTTAGATAGTAAAGGAGAACTGATAGGAGAGACAACAGAAATAGATGGTAAAACTTACCAAGTTATTACAACAGATGAGCAAGGAAAAATAACAGAAAACTTACCAAAAGGATATTACAAGGTAGTGGAAATAGAGACTGCCGAAGGATATCAATTACCAGAAAATGAAGAAGACAGAACCTACTTCTTTGGAATTGGAAAAACAAAACCAGCAGTAAAAGAAATGGTAGAATTATGGAGCCAAAGTTTTGAAGGTAATGGAGAGATTACTTATACAGATTCTGTTGCAACAGATGATGGGGGATATGTTAAGATTGGATATTTCTCAAACACAGTAACATTTGATGCAGACCAGACAGAAAGTGGTGAGGAATTAGTATTAACATCAGAAGGAAATAAAGATGCTGTGATTATCAAATATAATAGTAATAACAGAATTGTATGGAGCAATACGTATGATAAAACAAAAACATCTGATGTCTTTAATGCTATTACAAAAATAGATAGTAATGAATATGTTGTAACAGGAAAATCAGCGAGTAATGTATGTCATTTAATATATGATAATGATGGAAATTTAATAAATGAATATACTAATTTAGTAAATACTAATCTAGATGAAATTAAAATAATCCAAACAAAAGATAAAGGATTTGTAACAATAGAAAATTTCAATAATGTTTATCCGGTAACAATTCCAAAAGAAAATTCTGTAAATGGTAAAGAAATCGTTATTAACTCAAATGGAAGTTATGATGGAATATTAATTAAATATAACGAAGAACATAAAGTAGAATGGGTAAGAAGTATAGGAGGAGATAAGGAAGAACAATTTAATGATTTTGATATAGATAAAGATGGAAATATTATAGTTGTAGGACATTTTTATAGCAGTAATCTTACGATGCCTGCTGAAGAAACAGTGAATAAAGAAGAGATGGTATTAACTAATGGAGGAAACAATGATCCATTTATAATAAAATATACTCCAGATGGATTAGTCGAATGGGCAGAAATCCCATATGAAATTACTTGGGATACTGTAAACGCAATACATATAAATGAAAATAACGAATATACAATTTTTGGATATATAGGAAATGGAGTGAATTATAAGATACCAGGAGATAAAACTGCCAATGGACAAAATATAGTAATAAATGGAAGTGCTGTTTGTATAAAATATAATGCTGAAGGAAAAATTGAATGGGCAGATGCATATCAAACAGGAGAAAGTATGTATAAAACCCAAAGTACGGATGATGGAGGAAGTATACAAATTGGATTAATAAATAAAACTACGGGTGTGATAAACGCAAATCAAACGGCTGATGGTAAAGAAATAAAACTTACAACAAACGGAACAAAAGATATAATAGTACAAAAAATGAATAATGAAAATAAAATAGAGTGGGTAAGTATATTTGGAAGTACTTCATCTGAAAGTAAATCTAATATAAAATCTGTTATAGAATTACCAAACAACAGATACCTAGTACAAGTATATCTAACAGTCAAAGCAACCATATCAAGTGAACACACCACATTAGGTGAAGATGTAGAATTATTCGGAAATGTAACCTTAATATACAATAGTGATGGACTAATAGAATACGCGTCAAGTGAAGTTGGTAGTAGTTCACAATATAATTCAGTAGTTGCAACAGATGACGGAGGACAAATTGCCGTAGGACAAATGAAAGGCAAATTACATATTGATGGAGAACAAACGTCTACAGGCGAAGAAATAAATTTATTAAGTAATGGAGCAGAAAGCAATGATGCACTTATCACAAAATATAATGAAGAAGGAAAAATAGAATGGATTAGAACTATAGGATCAGCATGGAGCGATGTAATTAATGAAATTGAAAAAGTTGATGACAAATACATAGCTGTTGGACAATATATGGGAAATATAACAATACCAGCGGAATATACTGTTGATAATGAAACTGTACAATTAACAAATGCTAATAACAATCATAGTGCTATGGTTATTATATTTAATGAAGATGGTAAAATTTTTAAAGTTAATAAGTTGGATAGTACTGGTGCTGAAAAATTTAGTGCTATTTCAAAATCAGAAGATGGTTATGTTATAGTAGGATATGTAGATGGTAATATGACAATACCAGCAGAAGATACTTCTGAAGGAATTGCATTAAATATAAATATTGACAAAAAAAATTGTGGAATAGTTTTGAAATATGATAATAATGATAAAATAGAATGGGTTAGAACTATAAAACCAAATTCTAATAGTAATTATAATGTTTTCACGAAAGTAGAGACATTATCTAATGGTGGATATGTAGCCATATTAAACTGCTTAAAAGGAACTACGACAATAGAAGCAGATGATACTGTTGATAGAAAAGAAATAACAAAGACTTGTACAGATCAAAATGGTGGATTAATCGTTGTAAAATTTAATGAAAATGGATTAGTACAGACAGCTAATATTATTGATAATTGGTCATCAGAAAATTTTGATATAATTGCTACCAAAGATGGAGGGTATCTGGTTGCAAGAAGAAATTATTGGACTTCGTCAATGATAATTCCAGCAGAAGAAACTATAAACAACGAAGAAATAGAAATTAATACACCTGGATATAATATATTTTTACTGAAATATAATCAAGATGGATTATTTGAGTTCTACAAACAAATAAATGCTCATGAATATACCTCGCCTGTACAGATTAGTAATACAAATGACAATGGATACATATTAACGGGAAGAGATTATACATATAAATTAGATGATGAATTAAATATAGAATATAGTTATAAAAAGGGAGTGACAAATGCAGTAACCCAACCTCTAAATAATCAAACAGACTACATTCAAGTAGGATATACAACAGTACATGGTGTTAATGTAGCTAAAATCACAAAACTTCACGAAAACACCATCTCAGCCGAAATCCCAGAACAACAAAATATGATAATAGAAAACCACAAAAAAGAATATAAAATAACAACAGAAGTAGAAGGTGAAGGAGGAAATATATCAGGAGAAGGATCAACAGCAGATAATCCATACGAAGTAGTAGAAGATGGAGGAGATAGTACAAAAGATATTGTCGTAACACCAGAAGAGGGTTACAAAATCTTAAAAATCACCGTAAATGGAGAAGAAATCAATTTTGTACCAGAAGAGGATGGAAGTGTCATATTAGATAAATTTACAAATATGACAAGTGATAAACATGTAGTCGTACAATTTAGTAATACAGTTTCAACCGTTATTGTTCATCACTATAAAGATGGAACAACAGAGCCATATGAATCATTAGCAGATGATGAAACTTTAACAGGTGAAATTGGAACAAATTACACAACAGCACCAAAAGATATAGAAGGGTATGAAGTAGTTATTGAAAAATTACCAAGTAACGCAAGTGGTGAGTATACAGAAGCTCCACAAGAAGTTATCTACTTCTACAAGCAAACACCTGTAAAATTAATAGTACATCACTACTTAGAAGGAACAGAAGAAATCGTACCAGGTTCAGAAGATGACCAAATCAATGAAGAAAGAGAAAAAGGAACAGAATATACAACAAGTCAAGCAACAGATATAGATGCAAAATATGAATTAGTAGCAACTCCAAGTAATGCAACAGGAACATTAACAGACAATGAAACCGTTGTAACATACTATTACAGAGTCAAAGACTCAGCAGGTGTTATCGTACATCATATTGATGCAGATTCAAGAGAACCAATTGCACCAGATGTGATGATTCCAGCAGAGGGAACAGGGAAATATGGAGATAGTTATACAACTGAACAAAGTAGCGAAATACCAGCAAATTATGAATATGTAACCAGAACAGACAACTGGCAAGGAACCATGGTAGATACCTTAACAGAAGTTACATATGAATATCAATTGGTAGACCCAAGTATAACAGACCCAAATATTTCTAAAACAGCAACAGAAAGTATAGATACACCAAAAGCAGAAATGGAATATGGAATTACCTATACAACAACCATTGAAAACTATATAGGTAAAGCACAAGTTACAATTGTTGATACATTACCATATAAAATTGATGTCGGAAAATCTACTTTAAATGGTGGTACTTATGATGAAGAAAGTCAAACCATTACATGGGTAGAATTGGTAGATGGAATTGATACATATACAAATCCAGAAAGTGGAAATATTGAAATCAATAAAACCATAAAAGTGGTATATCTAAATATGGATGTATCAAAAGAAACCATAGAAAATAATGTATCTGGAAAAGTTAAACTATTCACTCCAGAAAAAACAAGTGAAGAAGTAACAGATACAGCAACAACCAATACAGAATTTAAAATGGATATGACTGTAAATAAAGTATGGGTTGACAATGACACACAAGCCCAAAGAAGACCAGAAGTTGTTACCATCAATGTCATTGGAGAAAATGATAAAGTTGTACAAAGCTATGACTTAAAAGTAAAAGAAGAAAGTAGTCATACATTTACAGATTTACCAAAATACAATCATGAAGGAAATGAAATTGCATACAGAATAGAAGAAAAAGAAAAAACATTAGGAGATTTACATTTCTACACACCAAGTGTGAGCGAGATAACAGATGTAGAAGGTGAAAAAGACCACAAACAGGTAACAATTACCAATACATTTAAAACACCAGAAGATACAACTAAAATCATAGTAAATAAAGTATGGAAAGATAATGAAATTCAAGCACAAAGAAGACCAGAAAGTATTGAGATTGTTGTAAAAAATGGTGATATAGAAGTAAAAGCACAAAAAATGAGTATGGCAGATATGGTAGCAGACACAACTAACCAATGGTCAATTGTGATTGATGGACTAGCAAAATATGATGATAATGGCCAAGAAATTCAATATACAGTAGAAGAAAGAGCAACAGACACAGATCCAGATGGATTGAAATTCTATGAGGCAGAAGAAGATGTTGTTGCTGTAGAAGACCATCAAGCAACCATCAGAAATAACTTTGTAAAACCAGATGATACAACAAGTATAACCGTAAACAAAGTATGGAATGATAACAAAGATGAAAATGAAAAACGTCCACAAAGCATTAGTTTACAAGTAAAAAACGGAGACAATGTAGTACAAGAAGAAGTGGTAGATGTAGATGATAAGATAAATGAAGAGCAAGAAAAAGAGGCAATTATCGAACAAGTAAATAGTGAAAGAGAGCCAGAAAAACAACTAGATACGAATACAGTAGAAATATGGCAACATACCTTTACGAACTTACCAAAATATGATGAAAATGGACAAGAGATTGTATATACAGCTTCAGAAGAAGCAGTAAATGCAGATGGATTAAAATTCTATACATCAGAAATCAGTGCTGTAACAAATGTAGACAATGAAGAAAACAAAAAAGAAGTAACCATAGTCAATACATTTACAGTACCAGATGAGAAAATAGAATTAACAGTAAGCAAAGTATGGGTAGACAATACGACACAAGCTAAAAGAAGACCAGGAACAATTGTTATCAATGTCAAAGCAGAAAATGCAGATAACAATGATTCAGAAGCAGTTATTCAAACATATGACTTAAACACAGCAACAGAAACCAGTCATACATTTACAGGATTACCAAAATACAATAGCAAAGGTGATGAAATCATCTACAAAGTGGAAGAGCAAGAAAAGACAACAGGAGATTTACACTTCTACACATCAAGTGTTGGTGAAGTAACAGATGTGGCAGGAGAAGAAAACAAGAAAGAAGTAACCATCACCAATACCTTTGAAAAACCAGATGATACAACAAATGTAACGGTAACAAAAGTATGGAATGACAACAAGGATGAGGCAGAAAAACGTCCAGATAGTATTGTATTACAAGTAAAAAATGGAGATAATGTTGTAGATGACCAAGAGGTTAATGAAAACCAAAAAGTAGAAGGACAAGCAAAAGAAGAAATCATTGCAGAAATCAATGCAAAAAGTAATCAAACAAATGCTGGAAACACAGAAACAGAAGAGCGTTTTGATGCTAACACAGTCGAAGTATGGCAATATACATTTAACGGATTAGAAAAATACAACGATAATGGAGAAGAAATCCAATATACAGCAGGCGAGACAGAAGTTAATAGCAATGATTTACAATTCTATGCAAAGGTCGTAGAAGGAACAACAATTATTAATACATTTACACATGATACAACAAAAACAACCGTAACGGTAACAAAAATCTGGGAAGATAATGACATACAAGCCCAAAGAAGACCAGAAAGTGTCATCATTGTATTAAAAGCAAATGGACAAGACAACCAAGTATATGAACTAAGTGAAAAAACAGCAGATACAGCAAATGAAAATACATGGACACATACATTTACAGAGTTACCAAAATATGATAAATATAACAACATCATTGAATACACAGTAAGTGAGGAAGAAAAATATATAGGTGACTTAGATTTCTATACAAGTAAAGTAGAAGGAACGACAATTACCAATATATTTACAAGACCAACAGAAACCATCAGTATAGAGGTAAATAAAGAATGGATAGACCAAGACAATGCATATGAAAAGAGACCAAAAGCTATTCGATTAGAAGTAAAATCAGTAGAAAATGGTACAGGAAAAGAAACTGTAGTACAATATGCAAATGTTACAAAAGATGATAATTGGTCAGCTAAATTTACAAACTTACCAAAATATGATGAAAATGGACAAGAGATTACCTATACAGTAGATGAAGAAGAAGTGCAAGACAATGACTTATTCCATTATGAAAAACATATTGGTGAAGTAACAGATAAAGCAGATGAAGTAGATGTAAAAGAAGCAACTATCACAAACGAAATGACAAAGATACCAGGAGAAGTGAATGTCAGATATGTAGATATCAACACAAAACAAGACATTATAGGTAAAAAGAAAAAAGAAGGAATTGTAGGGGACACATTTGATGTAACAGAAGATAAAAGAGATATACCAGGATACACATTGGTAAAAGAACCAGATGAAAAGACAGGAACCTATACAACAGTACCACAAGAAAAAATCTACTATTATGCAAAAAATACAAAAGTGATTGTAAAATACTTAGAAAAAGATGATACACCAGACGACAATACAGATAACCACGTATTGAAAGATGAAGTAGAAATTCCTGGATATGAAGGAAAAGACTACAATACCATAAAAGAAGAGATTCCAGGTTATACATATGTAGAAGATACACAAAATACAACAGGAAAAATGCAAAGAGATCAAATTACAGTAATTTACTACTATGCACCAAATACAAATGTCATTGTAAAATACTTAGAACAAGATGATACACCAAACGATAATAGTGATAACCATGAATTACTAACAGAAGTGAAAATCGATGGATATGTTGGAAAGGATTACACAACCGTAAAAGAAGACATACCAGGCTATACATTTGTAGAAGATACAGGAAATACAACAGGTACAATGACAAAAGACCCAATTGAAGTTATCTACTATTATGCACCAAATACAAAAGTGATTGTAAAATACTTAGAAAAAGATGATACACCAGACGATAATACAGACAACAAGAGATTAGTAGATGAAGATATTGTCATAGAAGGATATGTAGGAAAAGAGTATGAGACAGAGCAAAAAGATATAAAGAACTATACATTTGTAGAAGATACAGGAAATACGACAGGTACAATGACCAAAGATGTAATAGAAGTTATCTACTACTATGCGCAAAACACCAAAGCAACTGTACAACATATTGATAGAGAAACAGGAGAAGTTCTAAAAGAAGAAACACAAGAAGGAAAAGTAGGAGACATATTTGAAACAAAACCAGAAGATTTTGAAAACTATGTATTAGTAGAAAGTCCAGAAGAGCCAAATATCATTATGGATAAAACAGGAGAGCAAGTGGTCAAATACTATTATGCACATGTATCTGCAGGAGTTATCGAAAAACATATTGACGACATTACAGGAGAATTGTTATATAGTGAAGAACATCAAGGAAATGAAGGAGATAGCTATAACATATCATCAAAAACTTTTGAAGGATATGATTTAGTAACAGAAGATAAAGATGGAAATAGTAGATTACCAGAAAATGCAAAAGGAGAAATGAAACGAGATGAAGTGATAGAAGTAAGATACTATTACATCAAAAAAGCAAAAGTTATCGTAAAATACTTAGAAGAAGATGACACAACAGAAGACACAACAGATAACCACGTATTAGCAGAAGAAGAGATTATAGAAGGACATGAAAATGATAGCTATGAAACAGAAGCTAAAGAAATAGAAGACTACAATCTAGTAAAAATACCTGAAAATGCAACAGGAACCATGGTCATTACCAAAAATCCAGATGGAACTTATAACACAGAAATAGAAGTCATATACTACTACAAAAAACAAGCAGGAGGCGTTATCGAAAATCATATAGACATCACAACGAAAAATAACTTAGCAACTGAAGAACACCAAGGAAGCATAGGAGATGCCTATGATATACCATCAAGAACATTCGAAGGATATGACTTAGTAATCGAAGACGAAAAAGGAAACTCTATGTTACCAACAAATGCCAAAGGAGAAATGACAGAAGAACCAATTGTGGTAAACTACTACTATATCAAACAAGCTAAAGTAATAGTAGAGTATATAGACAAACAAACAGGAGAAAAACTAGATGAAGAAGAAATCAAAGGACATATAGGAGATAGTTATGAAACAGAAGAAAAAGAATTTGACGGATATGAATTAGTAGAAAAACCATCAAATCGTACAGGAGAAATGACAGAAGAAGAAATAGTCGTAAAATACTATTACCAAAGAAAAGCAGAAGTTGAAGTTCAATACTTAGAAAAAGGAACAGACTATGAAATCGCAGAAAGAGAAACCATAGAAGGATTAGTAGGAGATGACTACGAAACCACCATCAAAGACATACCATACTATAACTATGTGGAAAGAACAGAAAATTACAAAGGAACAATGGAAGAAGAAAAAATCACAGTCATTTACTACTACGAAAAACAAGTATTTAACTTAAGTGTAGACAAATGGGTATCAAGAGTAAATATCAATGGAATCAACCATGAAGGAAAAAATATCCATAACAAAGATGAACTTTATGCAGTAGACATCCATAGAAGCAAAGTAGACACAGCAGATGTAAAAATCACATACAAAATCAGAGTAAGCAACACAGGAGAAATAGAAGGAACAGCAGGACAAATCATCGAAGTAATCCCAGAAGGATATAGCTATTATCAAGAAGATAATACAATCTATTGGGAAGAAAGAAATGGAATATTCGTAACAGATACCTTAAAAGATGAAACCATAAAACCAGGAGAATACAAAGAAATCGAAATTGTACTAAGATGGAATAGAGGAGAAGACAACTTTGGAGAAAAAGAAAACCTAGTTATCTTAAGCCAAGAAAACAACCCAGCAGGATATCAAGATGTTAAAGAAGAAGATAACCACTCAACGTCAAATATGTTGATAACTGTAGCAACAGGACTAGACTCAAATGGAAGAATCATCTTAACGGCAGTTGTTACAATGGTATTATCTATCATACTAGCAGTAAACGTAGGATTATTAGTTACTTACAAAGAAAGACAAAAAAAGAAAACTAGTAAATAGTTTTTGAAAAATGAAACAACAAAATGTCGCATTGAAATCGTTTTGTCGCATAGACAAACGAACTCTATGCGACATTTTACTTGGAATAAAATCACTTGCTTTTTAAGGAATTATATAGTAAAATTGAAAATAGAAAAAAGTGGAAATAATCAGTTAATATGTTTTTATGATGCAAAACATATTATGTGTTATCAAGAGGTTTAATCCCCTGTACACGAGATAGATTAGAAAGAGAGGTAAAGAAAATGAAAAAATTACCTTATGGAATAAGCAATTATGAAGAATTGATAGAAGATAATTACTATTATGTAGATAAAACCAAGTATATAGAACAACTAGAAAGTTTAGCAGAAAAGAGAATTATGTTTTTACGCCCAAGGAAATTCGGAAAAACATTATTCACAAGTATGATAGAAAACTATTATGATTTAAAAAAGGTAGATAAATTTGAAAAATTATATAAGGATACATATATTGGAAAACATCCAACAAAGTTAAAAAATAGTTACCATATTTTAAGATTTAATTTTTCAGGAATAGATACCACAGATACAGAATCAACAATGAAAGGATTTAAAAGTAAAGTTAGTGCATCCATAAAAGTATTTGTAGAAAAATATGGATTAGACTTTTTTGTAAATGGTGAGGAAGAGGTAGAAAATATATTAGATGATTTAATAAAAGCGTTTAAAATGCAAAAGCAAGAAGAAAAAGTATATGTAATAATAGATGAATATGACCATTTTGCAAATGAGTTACTAGGATTTAACACAAATCAATTTAAGGATTTAGTATCAAAAAATGGAAAAGTAAGAAAATGGTATGAAATATTAAAAGAAGGAACAGAAACAGTAATTGATAGAATTTTTATAACAGGAGTTGCACCAATCACACTAGATAGCTTAACATCAGGATTTAACATAGGTTCAGACATAACAATGGATGAAAAATTTAATGAAATGTTAGGGTTTACAGAAGCAGAATTAAAAACACTAATGGAAAATCAATCCATAACTAAAGAAAAACAAGAAGAAATATTACCAATTATGAAAGAAAACTATGATGGATACAGATTTTCATTATATGCACAAGAGAAAATATATAATTCCAATATGTGCTTATATTTTCTAAAAGATTATGTGAGACTAGGAAGAATTCCAGAACGATTGGTAGATGTGAATATAGCAAGCGACTACAGTAAAATAGGAAAGATGCTAGATTTATGCAAAGGAGAAAATAGGGCAGATATCATAGAAAAAACAGTATCAGGAGAAGGCATATTAGCAGATATCGTAGAAAAATTCAATCCAGCAATGGAATTTACAGAAAGAGAATTAGTATCTATGCTATATTACTTAGGATATTTAACCATATCAGAAGAAAAGTTAGGAAGAGCAGAATTACGAATTCCCAATAAAGTCATGAGAGAAATCTATTCAGATTATTTTATGAAAATCTTAAATCAAACAACACAAATGGAGATACAAAATAGTGAATATAATGAAATATTAGAACAAATTGCATTAGAAGGAAGAATAGACAAAATAATAGAAATGTTACAGAAGTATTTAAAGAATTTATCAAATAGAGATTATCAAAGATTTGATGAAAAATATGTAAAATTAATATTTTATTGTATAGTCATGAACTTAAAAATCTATACAGTAAAATCAGAATTAGAAGTACAAAGAGAATATCCAGACATCGTATTGATACCAAGAGATAGAAGTAAAGGATATCAAGCGATTATGGTAGAATTTAAATATTTAAAAAAGAGCGAGGAAAGCAAAGTAGAAGAAAAGCAAAAAGAAGCAAAAGAACAAATTGAAAGATATTTAAATTTTGATGAGATAAAAGATATACAAAATATGCATGCATACACAGTTGTTGCTGTAAATGATAAAGTATATGTAGAAAAAATGAAAAATGTCACATAGGGATCAGATCCTTATGTGGCATTTTTCTAAAATCCAATTATATCATTATAAATTTCGATTGCAAATTTGTCTGTCATACCAGAAATATAATATAAAATACATTGATAGAAATCTTTTTCATTATGAAAATCAAAGATAACATCATTTACTAATTTTAGCTCTTGTCGATTTCCTAAATCATAATAATTTGTTAAAAATCCTAGAAAACTATCATAAAGTTTTATAGAAATTTTAGATAATTTATTTCTTAAAGTAATAATGGTATTTTCTCCATCATAGCAAGATTTTAAAGTACCATAAATTTCATTTAAAACTAATTCAAAATATGTAATAGAAGGTTTTAGTCTATCTGAAAAATAGATATTTCTATAATTAAATTCTTTGATTTTATTTAATAAGTCAAAAGCTTCTTCTGAAAAACATAGTCCTTTTTCAGGAGTGGAATTTTTAGCTAAATCACATACTAAATAATTAATAATAATCGTATTGTTGATTTTCTTTTCAGGTAAATCATAGTGTAGTAATTTGTATAGTTCATCTAAATGCTCATCAATAATTCCTAAGGTAATGGCATCTTCAATATCTCTTCCGATATAGGAGATTTTATCAGAAAATTTTACAACACAGCCTTCCCAAGTATATGGAGCATATTGGTTAGGTCTAACATAAGATGCCAAATCAATATATTCTTTTCTAGGTTTTAAACAATTTTCATCAATTTCACCACAGTGAGAAATGATACCATCTCTGACAGCATAAGTTAAATCTAGATTATCTTTATATCGATCTTTATTTTCTAATAATTCTATTTTATCTACAAATTCTAAACCGTTTTTTTCATGCCAAAAGCTACAACCTAAATCTCTTTGTGAAATTGTTGATAAAATTTTTTCTCCTGCATGACCAAAAGGACTATGACCAATATCATGTGCTACAGCAATTGCTTTTGTTAATTCTGTGTTTAAACCTAAATAGCTTGCAATTGTATAACTAATGGATTCTACATGTGAAACATGTTCACTTCTTGTACAGATATGATCACTTTCTGGTGAGAAAAAGACTTGTGTTTTATGTTTTAATCTTTTGTAGGCATTTGAATGTATAATTCTTGTATAATCTCTATCGAATACAGAACGTATATCACCAGGATTGGTTGGTAAAGTTTTTTTCCTTTTAGATATATTTTCCCAATCCGGATGATGAATATTAGCTGAATAATCTTTAAATACATTTTCCATAAGACATGCATTCCTTTCACTTTTTTTAATTTATTAAAATGATTATATATTTCATTTTCTTCTAAAGTAATATGAAATTATTAGTTTAATTTTGAATTGAAAAACAAGAAGTTTTCTATTGTTTCCTATAAAAATAGGCTTAGCATAAGTTTAATATAAAAAAATAAAAAAGTCTATAAATAGATAGAAATAAAATATTGAAAATAAAAATATGACGTAGTATAATGAAAAAAACTAAAGGAGGAGATACTAATGTTACATGTTATCAAAGATGATTTTGACGAAAGTCCAGAAGATATTTTAAATTCTATTAACAAAATGCTACAAAAAAAGGAAGAAAATAAAAAAGAGGAAAATCAAAAAGAAAATCGTAAAAGTGAACAAGAAAAGAAATAAGGATTTATATATTTATAAACATAAAAATAATAATGTTAAGGAGTAATAAACATGGCAAATTCAAAGTTAATTGTAGTAGAAGGTGCACAAGGAGCAGGAAAAACAACTGTAACAGATTATTTAAGATATTCATTAAGTTATACAAATTTATATAGAATGTGTGGAACTGCAGATAGTTCTGCAGAAGGCAAGAAAAAAGCAAAAGATATGTATATTAATTTATTAGAATATATAAAAAAAATGGAAAATAAAAGTATTAATCTAGTATTTGATAGAACATTTTTTACAGAAGAAAATTATTGTAGGCTTGGAAAAAAAGATTATACATTTACAGATGTATATGAAAAATTATTGGAAGAATTTAGTAAATTGGATTTTGAAATATATTATATAACACTATACCTAAAAGATGTAGAAAAATATGATGCAAGATTAAACAGAAAAGATAAAGCTAGTTTCAAAAATTCTAAATTTGAGCCTGAAAATAGTATTAATCAACAAAGAGTCTATTTAGAAATGGCAGAAGAAATACGAAAAAAATATCCAAATATTCAAGTAAGAAATATTGCAAATGATAGAGATTTTGAAGAAACTAAGAAAGAATTAAGAGAATTTATAGGATATTAAAATAAAGAGAAAAACTAAGAAAAAAAGAGAAAATCAATGAAATAATAAAAAATAGGATTACCAGAAACAAAGAAAATCCGTACTTGTTAAAATATGACAAAAATGAAATTTGTCATATTTCACATCTGTACTGTATAATATATATCGATGGTGCATTATTCTAGTCACACTCAAGTTTATGAGGGTGGGGCTAAAAATCCACTAAAGGGCATATCGTTGAAGTTCCTTGAATGTGCGCGAAACGCCAAGTTTGTGTGTGTTCAGGGAGTAAGAAATTTGGGTATTATATAATGGCATATATAAGATTCCCTGATTTCGCGGAGGCTTAAATTCATGATAAATGTATCTTTTTATACATAATTTAAGAGTAACCTGTGATGCGTGCCAAGACACAAAAAGCACAGAGTAGCCTGTCTTGAGTGAATGTATTGGGATTAAATCATTAGTAAAACATAGTTTTGGCCAAATTAGTTTTACTGTACTTATGAAATTTCATTTGCAAAAGAGACTAATAAACTTATCAAGTGTGTTAAGGAAAACTTCTAGAATGTTTGCTTCCATAGAAGCATAGAAGTCTTTGGATTAAGGTACAGATTTAAGTGGCAATCTGGTAGCTATAGTTTCTATAGATATTTCCCTTAAACGGAAACGGCAATAGCAGTAATGCTATGTGGGAAATAGAGAAATTCGACCAGACCTAAACTGTAAAATTTACTTAGACTTTTGCCATCTCAAATAAAAAATATTAAGAGGAAATCTTGGGAAAACTCAAAATTTCCTCTTTTGAACATTAGGGACGTGTCAAAATGGACAAAAAATGGTCAAAAGGGACAGACCTAAAATATAGTTTATATAAAACTTAGTGCATAAAAAGAAGGGAAAGATATAAAAAGAAAGGAAAGAGATAAAATTGAAAGAAAAGACGAAAAAAGCAAAAGGAAAACCGTGTGAGGAGGATGCAGAAAAAACAAGACAAGAAATGAAGAAGGCTATAAGACAAGAAAGTGCAAAAACAGAAAAAGAAAATGAAAAAGAAATAGAAGAAGTAAAAGAAAAAATAGAACAATCAAAAAGAAAAAAGGAAAAAGAAAAAAAGAAAGATGAAAATATTAAATGGTTTATAGAAGTTTTTATTATGACTTTTATATTATCTATTGTGTTTTCATATATATCAACAAATGGTGTATCAAATTTAAGCTTAATACCAGCCATCCTTATTTTAGTAGCTGTTATTTTAGTAGGTATTATATTTGACATTGTAGGTGTAGCTGTAACGGTTGCAGATGAACATGAATTTCATGCAAAGGCAACAAAAAAAGTAAAAGGTTCAAAAGACTCTATTAAATTAATTAGAAATGCACCTAGGGTTGCAAATATTTGTGCAGACGTTATTGGTGACATTTGTGGAGTACTAAGTGGTGCAATAAGTGCATTAATTGCAGTAAAAATTACTAACCAATTTGGATTAGATTTTGATGTACAGTTCTTATTAAGTGCTCTGGTTTCAGCTTTAACAGTTGGAGGAAAAGCATTAGGAAAAACAGTTGCAAACAACAATTCAACAAGAATTGTCCATGCAGTTGGTATGGTATTTAATAAGTTTAGTAGAAAAAATAAAAAATCTTAGAGAGTAACAAGCTCTGAGATTTTTTATTTTTATTGTGGATTTATTATTTAAAGGAATTTTGCTGAAAAATGAAGGAAGAAAAAACTTGAATGTAACTAAAAAATATAATAAAATAGAAAAAAATACAAATAATAAAATATAAGAGGTATGTATATGAAAGTTTTAATCACAGGCGCATCATCAGGAATTGGAAAAGACATGGCAAGGGTAATGGCTAAAAAAGCAGATGAATTAGTGTTAGTTGCAAGAAATGTTGAAAAGTTAGAAGAAATCAAAAAAGAATTAGAAAAGGATGCAAAAATAGAAATCTTATCTAAAGATCTAAGTATAGAAGAAAATTGCAAAGAAATCCACAATCAGGTACAAAATGTGGATATCTTAATCAATAATGCAGGATTTGGAGATTGTGGAAATTTTACAAAAACTAGCTTAGAGAAAGATATCAATATGATAAAAACAAATATCATTGCTTATCATATATTAACCAAGTTGTATTTAACAGATATGAAACAAAAAAATAGCGGGAAAATTTTGAATGTTGCGTCAATTGCAGGTTTTATGCCAGGACCATTAATGGCAACCTATTATGCGACAAAAAATTATGTGGTGAAATTATCAGAAGGAATTCGAGAAGAGTTAAAAAAGGAACATTCCAAAGTACAAATTAGCATATTATGTCCTGGACCAGTAGAAACGAATTTTAATAAAGTAGCGAATGTGGATTTTCATTTAAGGGAAGCCAATAGTATGGATGTAGCCAAATATGCTATTCGAAAACTGGAAAAGGGAAAATTTTATATTGTTCCAGGAATTGATATAAAAATTGCAAGGTTTGGGGCAAAGATTTTGCCAACAAATATTATTAGCAAATTTGCATATATGGCACAAAAAAGAAAACTAGGTGGAGAATAAAATGAAACCTAGTTTTCTTTTTTTACTATGTCGAATTTTTGATTTTGTTATACATACTTACCTTATAAATTTCCAATAGCTGTTTTGATAGTCTGTATAGAATTTTCTAATTCTAATTTTTCGCTATTTTCTAAATCTAGTGTATTAGATTTTTCAATACCATCTTTTCCAATAATGGAAGGTGTACTTGTAAAAATACCATATTCTTCAAGATAAGAGCATACAGGTAAACATACTTTTTCATCAAAAATAATGGCTCTTGTAATTCTGCTTAAAGCAGAAGCAATTCCATATGCAGTAAATCCTTGAGATCTAGAGACATCAAAACCTGCTTTTTTAACTCTATTTGCGATATCAATCATTTCTGATTCAGGTAATTTTTCAACATTGACTGTAGACCAAGGAATAAATTGACTATCACCATGTTCACCAAGGACAAGGCCAGTGACTTCTGTTATAGGTTTATGATATTTTTCTGACAAAATATAGTGTAATCTTGCAGTATCTAATAAAGTTCCAGAGCCAATTACTTTTTTAGGATCACATTTGGCATATTTCCATGTTACATAAGTCATCACATCTAAAGGATTTGTAGCGATTAAATAAATTCCTGAAAAATTTGTTTTCTGAATTTCAGAAATAATACCTTTTAAAAGAGTATTGGCTTTGTATAAATCTTCCATTCTAGAGTGCTTTAGAGCTGATTGACTAGGTCCAGCTGTTATACAAATAACATCTGCATCTTGGCAATCAGAATAATTTCCTAAGGTAATATTAGTGGAAGAATTTAAATTATAGATACTATGATTTAAATCAGCAACTTTACCATATAATGTATCTTTATCGATATCAATTAATACCAATTCATTTATATTTAGACATTGATTTAGTAAAGAATATGCATATGCCATACCAACATTACCACAACCAATAATGACAAGTTTATTCAAAATGATTCCCTCCTATGTATCTTAATATTTTATCTAATCGTTTTATCCAATATATTATATACCGAAAATGATAAAAATAAAAGTAAAAATTTATAAAAGTAAAACATTGACAAAACCAAACATACATTCTATAATCTAGTTGGTGATAATATGGAACGTCAGATATTGCATGTAGATGTCAATAATGCTTTTTTAAGTTGGACAGCCATAGACATGCTAAAAAATGGGAGTAAAATTGATATAAGAGAAATACCAGCTGTTATTGGAGGAGACGAATCAAAAAGATCAGGAATTGTTTTAGCCAAAAGTATGAAAGCAAAAGAATGTGGTGTAAAAACAGCTGAAACAATTTATCAAGCAAGAATGAAATGTCCTGGACTAAGAGTGTTTCCATCAAATTTTAAAATATATAGACAGTATTCAAATCAATTGTATCAATTATTATTAGAATATACAGATAAAATTGAAAGGTTTAGTATTGACGAATGTTTTTTAGATATGACACATTATTTGATGAATGATACATTGTTAAATAAGGGAAAAGAAATTAATCGAAGAGTAAAAGAAGAATTGGGGTTTACTGTAAATGTTGGTGTAGCACATAATAAACTGTTAGCCAAAATGGCATCAGATTTTACAAAACCAGATAGAGTACATACCCTTTTTGAAAATGAAATACAAAATAAAATGTGGACACTTCCTGTATCAGAACTATTTATGCTTGGAAAAAGAACAGTTCCCAAATTACACAATATGCAAATAAAAACAATTGGTGATTTAGCAAAAACGAATAAGCGCATTTTGCAAGATAAATTTGGAAAACATGGAGTGATGATGTGGGAATATGCTAATGGAATCGATAATTCAGAAGTAAAATATGAGAAAGAAAAACCAAAGGGAATTGGAAATTCAGTTACATTGCCAGAAGACATTTCTAATATTGATAAACTAGAAGAAATATTATCAGCTTTAACAGAGCAAGTAACATATAGATTAAGAAAGCAAAACATGTTGGCAAGAGTAGTTAATGTGCAACTAAGAAATAAAGATTTTGTAGATACTTCTCATCAAAGAAAATTGTCTAATGCAACAGCAAGTACAAAAGAAATTTTAGAAGTAGCCAAAGAATTGTTAGAACAAATGTATAGAAAAGGAACACGCATTAGATTAGTAGGGGTTAGGGTAGATGATTTAACAGATAAAGAAGAAATGCAAATTTCTCTATTCTCTAATGAAGAAAAAAACGAGAAACAAGAAAAGCTAGATAAAACAATTGATGCTCTAAAAGAAAAGTATGGATATCATTTTATTACAAGAGCAGGTAACATGGGAGCAGAAGGGTATATACAATTTAGAAAAGAAGACGAAAAATAAAAAAATGCTCATAAATAATTTCTTTATGTTTTATAGGTGAATTTTTATAGCAGAATATTGTTCATAAGAAAAAAGTATGATATAGTAACAATAATAAGAAAACTGATGGAAAGATATTATGGAAAAAAATAAAATAAATATGGAGGTAAAATATGGTAGAAGTTTTATGTCATAGTAGTATAAAAATAAAGGAAGATATAGTTGTGTATATTGATCCATTTAAAATTGATAAAGACTATCATGATGCAGATTTTATATTTTGTACACATTCGCATTATGATCATTTTTCGCCAGAAGATATAGAAAAAGTAAAAAAAGATAGTACAGTATTTATAGGAACAGAAGATATAAAAGAACAAGCGGAAAAATTATTTCATAGAGAGAATGTTTTTGTTGTTGAACCTGATAAAAGTTATCATGTTCATGGATTAGATTTTAAAACAACATATGCATATAATATTGATAAAGCCTTTCATCCAAAAGAAAATAAGTGGGTAGGATATATGATAGAAGTAAACCATAAAACCTATTATATAGCAGGAGATACAGATAATATAGCAGAAATTCAAGATATAGAATGTGATGAAGCATTGATACCAATTGGTGGTACATATACTATGAATTATGAGGAAGCAGGAAAGTTAGCAAATACAATAAAGGCAAAAATCGTTATACCAACCCATTATGGAAGTATTGTGGGGAATAAGGAAGATGCAATAAAATTTAAAGAACTTGTAAAAAATAAGGAAGTAGAAATTTTAATCCAATAAAAGGAGGCAAAAAATGAGAAATGAAACAGAAAATAAATTATATGAGATAATTGATCAAATACCAATTACCAATCAAAACAGAAAAAAAATAACAGAAATAAAATTAGCAATTCAGGAAGGTAAATATAAATCTGCCTTAGCAAAATTAGAAGAAATCACGAATGAGAATAAAGAAGAATTTGAAGAAGAAGCCGAAAGTACAGATGAAAAAATAGAAGGGATGTATCCCGCTAAATTAAAAAATCCTAAATTAGAGCAGACATATATGGGATTATTATTAGAAAATCCAAAAGCTATTTCTAGGTATTATTATTTGTATGAAGAATGTTATTTTGAAGATGATAATATATTAAATATATATAAAAGTGTATTATTTTCAGAAGGTGCGAAATATACTCCAGAAGTAGCAAAAGAGGGATTTAATTTTTCTAAAGATTCGGAAGAAGTATATAATTTAAAAAGTGAGCTAAGAAAAAATGTTAGAGACAAAAATTATAATATGGAAAAAATTTATACAGACTTAAAAAAATTGTTTACATTAAGAAAAGCTTATATAGCAAATCCAATAAAAAATATACAAGATAAAATTATTGAAATTATTGATTATGTATTATATGATGAAATGTCAGTAGAAGAAGTAAAATCAGCGCTTAATCAAGTTACTGTAACAGATAAATTTAAACAAACTGTTTTAAATAAGAACTTAACTGATTTTATTGAAGAAGGTTCTAATAATTTAGCAAATGGATTATCATTGCCATTTCCTATATTAACAAAAGTGTTTAAAGGTATCAGAAAAGGAGAAACAATGGCATATGCTATGCCATCTAACTCAGGAAAGAGTAGATTTGCCATTGAATTAGCAGCATATACTGCATTTGTCAATAAGAAAAAGGTTTTAATTATTTCAAACGAAATGTCAGAAGAAAAGATGAAATTATGTTTAATTACAACTATTGTTAATAATCCAGAAATTCAAAAAATTCACGGGCAAAAAATTACTATAACAGAAAATGAAATTTTGGCATTGCAATTCAAGGCAGATGATCCTAAGAAAGTGAAAGTTGATGAGCAGGGACATGTTTTAAAAGAAAAGAATGAAAAACAAAAAGATTTTATAAAGAGATTGGAAAAAGAATCTACACAATTCAATCAAGTAATTGCTGTCACAGATTGGATCAATAAACAAATTAATAATTCTATTTATTTTATGAATATAACTGACCACACAAATGATGAATTAAAAAAAGTTATTATAAACTATTATTATAAAGAAAAGATAGAATATGTATTTTACGATACATTAAAAACAGATACAGCTAATATTGGAAATCCGGAAGAAATTAAGAAAACCGCTACCATATTATCTAATATAGCACAAAATTTTGAAATCTTTATTTGTTCTTCATTGCAATTAGTAGAAGGATCAACATTACCAATTAATTTAGATGTTAATGATTTAGCAGTTAGTAGAACAGTTAAAGAAGTTTTAGATACCTTATGTTTAATAAAACAAATTAATAGAAATCATTTACAAGATTATGAATATTCTTTAAAAGAAGTAGATACGACATTTTATGATTTAGAAAGATTTGAAGATCCAGATGTTCGATATTATGCTTGTGTTGTAGATAAAAATAGGGCGGGTCCTAAACCTAAATTGGTATTCAGATTAAATTTAGCATATAATAGCTGGGAAGAATTAGGATACTTACGATTAAAACAAACAGGAAATGAAGAATAAAAAATTTAATCTCCAAATTTAATAACAAAATAAATAATAAAAAGATTCATAAAAAATTAGAAAATCATAAAAAGAAATAGTAGTAATGAAAATAAAAGGCGTTACTACTATTTTAAAAAATTATAGAAAAGTGGAATTTATAAATCCATTTTGTAAATATATATTTATTATAGAATAAAACAAATGTCTAAATCCATCGAATTCTGGTGCAAAATCGATATAACACAATACAAAAAGATATTTTGCAAACGTAAAAAATCGAAAAACTAAAAAGAAAATAAAAAACGGTAGAAATATGTAAAATAATGCGATGAAAAGTTCTTGCAAAGTGAGTATCTTCATAGTATTATGGAAAAGTACGAAAGAAGAGGAGTGTTGAAATATGAGAACTTTTTTTGGAGGAAAATTTATAGAAAAAGAAAAACTATTGGAGGCAGGTATACAGTATCCAATAAAACTAGAATATTATAAAAAGATAAATGAAGACCAATTCATAAAGAAAGAAAATGCAAAATTTGGAATTGCAGTTGTAAAAACAGAATATATACCAAACAATACCAAAATCGAAAATAAAGAAATAACATATTTATCAAATGATGAACAAAAGGTAGAAAAAATTTTAAAATTATTTAAGGAAAACGAAGTAACGCCTATTGGAGTAGAAGATGTATTGGCTGACTTAAGTAAGGAGCTGTTTTAAAGTCTCCCTTGGGGCAGGGCAGTTGGGACCAGATCTGTTTGGTATATTAAATGTCGCATAGACAAACGAACCCTATGAGACATGACCTAAATGTCCCAAACAGAAACGTCCCCGAAAGGACAAAATTTGTAAAAAACTTGCAAAATATTTTCCTTTAAGCTAGAATACTATATATGAAATAAGAAATATAAAATAAATAATAAAAAATAAATGGAGGAAGTCTAAATGGCTGATAAATTAATTATTGTAGAGTCACCAGCAAAGGCAAATACGATTAAAAAATTTTTAGGTGGCAGTACAAAGGTTGTAGCATCCATGGGACATATAAGAGATTTACCAAAATCTAAAATGGGAATCGATATAGAACATGATTTTGAACCAGAGTACATAAATATAAGAGGAAAAGGGGATTTAATAAAATCACTAAAAAAAGATGCAAAACAAGCAAAGAAAATATATATTGCAACTGACCCTGACCGTGAGGGAGAAGCAATTGCATGGCATTTGGCAAAAATTTTAGAAGATGAAAAAGATAAAATTGTTAGAGTAACATTTAACGAGATTACCAAAAATGCTGTACAAAAAGCAATTAAAGAACCAAGAGAAATTGACATTAATTTAGTAGATGCACAACAAGCAAGAAGAGTATTAGATAGAATCGTAGGATATAAAATTAGTCCCGTATTATGGAAAAAAGTAAGAAGAGGGCTATCTGCTGGAAGAGTGCAATCTGTTGCTGTTAAATTAATTGTAGATAGAGAAAATGAAATCGAGAAATTTATTCCAGAAGAATATTGGAATATTTATGCAGATTTAGAAGATATCAAAACAAAAAAAGCATTTGAAGCACATTTTTATGGAAAAGATGGGAAAAAATTAGAAATTCATTCAAATGATGAAGTTCAAGAAATCTTAGATAATGTAAAAGATGCAAAATACATTGTTAGTGAAGTGAAAAAAGGTGAGAAAAAAAGAACACCAGCACCACCATTTACAACAAGCACAATGCAACAAGAAGCTTCAAGAAAACTAGGATTTACATTAAAGAAAACAATGTCTGTAGCACAAGGATTATATGAAGGTGTAAAAATTCCTGAAAAAGGAACCGTTGGATTAATTACTTATATGAGAACTGACTCAACAAGGATATCTGAAGAAGCAAGAGCGGTAGCAAAAACACAAATTACCAAATTGTATGGTGAAAACTATTATGAAAACAGATATTATAAAACAAAAAAAGATGCACAAGATGCACATGAAGCAATAAGACCAACATATATAGATATAGAACCAGATAGCATAAAAGATAGTCTAACAAATGACCAATACAAATTGTATAAATTAGTATATAATCGATTCTTAGCAAGCCAAATGGCACCAGCTGTTTTTGATACAATGAATGTTAATATTAAAGCAAATCAATATGATTTTAAAGCAAATGGACAAGTATTGAAATTTAAGGGATTTATGACTTTATATGTTGAAAGTACTGATAAAGAAGAAAAAGAAGAAGAAGGAATGCTTCCAGAGCTTGCAGAAAATCAAGAAGTAAAACTAAAAAAATTAAATCCAAAACAAAGCTTTACAGAACCACCACCAAGATATACAGAAGCAAGTTTAGTAAAAGCTTTAGAAGAAAAGGGAATCGGAAGACCTAGTACGTATTCACCAACTATTACAACAATCTTAGAAAGAAGATATATAGAAAAAGAAAAGAAACAATTGTATCCAACAGAATTAGGTAAAGTTGTAAACAAACTATTAACAGAGAATTTTACAGATGTTATTAATGTAGAGTTTACAGCAAAGATAGAAAATGAATTTGACGAGATTGCTGAAGGACATGAAAAATGGAAAAAAATGATTCGAGAATTTTATGGACCATTTGAAGAAGAAGTGGAAAAAGTAGAAAAAGAATTGGAACATGTGGAAATGGTTGATGAAGTTTCAGATGTGAAATGTGAAAAATGTGGAAGAATGATGGTATATAAATATGGCAGATATGGCAAATTTTTAGCTTGTCCTGGATATCCAGAATGTAAGAATGCAAAACCAATTATTGAAACAATTGATGTACCATGTCCGAAATGTGGTGCAACTGTGCAAGTTAGAAAAACAAAAAGAGGAAGAAAATATTACATTTGTGAAAACAATCCAAAATCATGTGATTACATTTCATGGAATAAACCAAAGGTAGGAGAAGAATGGAATCCAGAAGAAAAAGCTGAATTTGAAAAAGCAAAGACCACTAGCAGAAAAAAGACAACAAAAACAAAAAAATCAAAGGCAGGCAAAAAAAGTACATCTAAAGAGAAAACAACCAAGAATCATGAAAAATAAGTGATAGAAATAAACGTAAGATAATGAAAATATAAGAAGAACAATTATACAAAAGAAGAAAATAAATATTATAAAGGAACGATTAAAAGAAAATAAATGATAAAGGAATATGTGAAAAGAATATGAACAAGTATAAATTAGAAATAACCGTATTTTTAAGTGGAGCATTGACCATGATGTTAGAACTAATTGCAGCAAGAGTATTATCACCATATGTAGGAAGTTCTAATTTAATATGGACAACGATTATAGGAATCATGTTAACAAGCATGAGTGTAGGATATTGGTTTGGTGGAAAAATGGCAGATAAAAACAAAGAAAATGATATACGAATGTTATCTGTTTTTCTGCTAATTTCTGCCATTGCCACAAGTTTTATTCCTATATTGGAAGTAGAATTCATAGATACATTGTCACAACTTTCAAGTAATTTGATTTTTGTTGCTATTATATGTGCAACTATAACATTTGGAATACCAAGCTTTTTACTAGCAACAGTATCACCAATTGCAGTAAAAATAAAAAATAGTAGTATGGATCATATAGGAGAAACCTCAGGGAAAATATCATCATTGTCAACAATAGGAAGCATATTTGGAACATTTTTTGCAGGATTTATATTAATACCAAATTTAGGTGTAAGAAACATCATATTAGGATGTTCTATTTTATTATGGATGTTGTCAATATATTTATTTTATAAAAAAGATAAAAAATACATTATTTTAGCAATAATAGAACTCATCATAATTGTGGGATTAAATCTATTAGGAGGATATCAGTTTCATCTTGAAAATCCTGAAATAATAAAAGATGTCGATTCTGAATATAGCAGAATATGGGTAACTAATCTTAATGTAGGAGAAAATACTTATAAAACCTTACAAGTAGATACTGGGTTAGAATCTTATATGAATCAGGAAACTGGAGAAATGGGAGCAAGATATTTATATTATTATGATTTATTTGAATATTATAACAAAGAAGCGAAAGATGCATTGATGATAGGTGGTGCAGCATACACTTATCCAATGCATTATTTGAAAAAGTATGAAGATAAGACAATTGATGTTGTAGAAATAGATGAAACAATGACACAAATTGCAGAAGAAGAATTTGGATTAGATAAGAATAATCCAAATTTAGGATTGATTACCCAAGATGGAAGAAGTTATTTAAACTATAATGAAAAAAAATATGATACTATATTTATAGATGCATTTAAGGGATTAAATGCTCCATTTGAATTAACAACTTATGAAGCTATGCAAAAAGTATATAATAGTTTAAATGAAAATGGAACAGTAATAACCAACATTATTGCATCACTTGAAGGAGAAGACACAGATTTTATTGAATATGAGTACACTACTTATAAGGCTGTATTTGATGATGTGAAGCTATTCAAAGTAAATCCTGATTATCCAGATGATGGAAAACAAAACCTTATTTTAGTAGGTATTAGGGGAAATGCAAATATAAATACTGACAAAGAAGAAGAATATCATGAACTATTAAGTAATGAAATAAAAGATTTTACAAGTGATAAGCCAATTGTGACAGATGATTATGCTCCTATAGGAGATTAAAAAATATCAAGAGTTGCCAAGTGGAACGAATTAATATGGCAACTCTTGATATTTTATCTTATCTCTTTTAGTAATTTTTAGAAATTTATTTGAGTAATGAACGAGATTTGAAAAAAGTATTGACTTTTATGTATATATTTGTTATTATATTATTTGCAAAATGCGGGAATAGCTCAGTTGATAGAGCGCTGCCTTGCCAAGGCAGAGGTCGCGGGTTTGAGCCCCGTTTCCCGCTCCA
>CALXEX010000007.1 GCA_944387445.1 uncultured Clostridia bacterium
TATTAAATTTATGTTATAGTAAGTTTATCAGTTGATTAGTCAAATATTTTTTTGAGCAAAATGTGAGAGGAACACTTCGATAATTAATGAATTTTTTCGCAAATAACCTCTCTAAACGCTCCAAAAATCACTCCCACAAAATTTTGAAATTATTCGAAAACCAATATTTTTAGAATTTTATGTGAGTAAAATATTTAACCTTATTACTATAAATTATAATGCATAATTTTAATGAACAGTCATATAATATTAATTTCAAAATTAGTTTAACAAGTTAAATATTGTATATTAAAATATATTTAACTTAACCCTCTACTTTTGTAGTAAGACGGGAGCCTAAATGATTTTGGAGAGTTCTAGCCACTCTCCTTTTTAAGTACTATAATCATTTCGTAAATCCAATCTGTTTTATATATTTTTATATCACCCTTATAAATTTCTAACGAATATAGTTTTTTACCATTCTCAACTTTATAAACACCACTTAATTCAAATGTATAATCTCTATATTTTATTTTCTTCTCCCCCTTTACCATAATTTCATATTGATTTCAACATATTAAACTTTTCTATTCAATATTTCAAATCAAATTTTTATATTGTAAACAAAAAATAATATGATATGATATAATTATATCAAAATAAAAAATAGGAGATATTTATTATGAGTAAAGAAAATGAAAAAACATTAGAAGTATATGAAGAAAAAGCTAATTTATATTTGTCTAATAGTATGGAGCATGATAGACTTGATCGAATGAAAGCGAAACGAAAACGTGAAAAATTGGAAAAATTGATTGCAACAAACTTTTCCCCCTTACCAAAACATGCAAAAGTTTTCGAGATTGGTTCTGGGGATGGATCAAATGCAAAGTTTATTCAAGATTTAGGATTCGAAGTAACAGCTAGTGATACAGCCCAAGCTTTTATAGAAGCTACTCAACATCAAGGGCTAAAGACCATTCACTTTAATGCTCTAGAGGATGATTTTCCAGAAAAATATTTTGGTATTTTTTGTTGGAGAGTATTTGTTCATTTTACAAAGGATGATGCTTTAAAAATCATGGAAAAAGTATATGATACTCTTGAGGATAATGGAATTTTCATTTTTAATGCTATAAACCGTGAAATTAAAAGCATTGATAATGAATGGGTAGATTTTGAAGGTGAATATCATATGGGTGCAGAACGTTATTATAACTACTTTACTAAAGAAGATTTAGACACCATCATTCAAAAAACTAAATTTAAAATAGAAGATTTTCATAAAGATGGTGGATCTAATAATAATAAATGGTTACTATATGTGTTAAGGAAATAAAAACGTAAATAAAGTTTTATAGCTTTTTAGAATCATAAATAATTATAAAAATCTTAAAGAAATTTGCAAAAATATGTACATTATTGTAAAAGCATGGTATAATATGTTTAATAATTAAATATTTAATTATTAGAGTAGAAAATAAATCGTCAAGACTTAGTAGACGGGAAGTTGTTACTAAGGCAAAAGTATTTTATACTTGCGTATCTATTTTCGCATTCCGCTAATAAAGATTTGAAGGATTGACTCCTATTCTTTTAATGCGGAAATTAAATAGAAGGGAGATTTTTTATGCGTAAAAACAAAAAAATTATTTTATCTGCTATTTTATTAGCATTACTGATTATTTTATCCAGATTTTTATCTGTAAAAACGCCAATTATTAAAATTAGTTTTGGCTTTGTTCCAACAATGCTTTGTGCTATTTGGTTAGGACCAAAATGGACTGTTCTTATGAATGTACTAGGAGACCTGATAGGTGCAACTTTATTTCCATCTGGTGCTTTCTTTGTTGGCTATACTATTAGTACTGCTATTTCTGGTTTTATTTACGGTATATTGCTTTACAAAAAAGAACCTGATACTTTTACCAATAAACAATTTATTGCAAGAACCATTATTTCTGTCATTTTAGTTACTGTTATTGTAAATATGGGCCTAAATACATTATGGACAAGTATAACATCTGGAAAAGCCTTTATGGTATTGTTTGCAACCAGAATTGTTAACCAATTAATTATGGTACCAATCCATATAGTGATTATATTATTTATTGAAAAAATATTACGAAAACCATTTGATAAATATATAAGGAGTAGCGATGATTAACATAGAAAATGTATCTTTTAAATATAAAAATAGTGATTATATCCTAAAAAATATTAATTTCTCAGTAAATGATGGCGAAGTAATTGCCATTGTTGGAAAGAATGGTTCCGGGAAATCTACTCTTGGTAGATTAATTGCTGGAATTACAAAATTAAAAGAAGGAAATATAACAATAGACAATATTAATATCTCTAAAGATATAAAATTAATTAGAGAAAAAGTCGGCATTGTTTTTCAAAATCCGGAAAATCAAATTATTTTTAATAATATTTATGATGAATTATCTTTTTCTCTTAGAAATTTAGGTAAGGAAGAAATTGAAAATCGTATATCTACTTCTTTAAAACAAGTAGATATGTTTGATTTTAAAAATAAAGATTTATATACTCTATCTTTGGGACAAAAACAAAGAATTATGATTGCTGAAATTTTAGCTAAAAACCCAAAATATATTATCTTAGATGAACCTACAACAATGATAGATAGCTATGGAAAAGAAAAAATACATGATATTATCTTAGATTTAAAACAAAAAGGCTATACTATCATATGTATCACAAATATCTCAGATGAAATTTTATTGGCTGATAGAACTTTCATTTTAGATAATGGTGAAATTGTAGCTGAAATTAAGAAAGCAGAATTAATTGATAAATATGATATTTTAGAAAAATATAGTATAAAAATTCCTACATTACTTAGCCTTCTGGTAAAATTGAAAGCTGAAGGTATTAATTTACCTGTTAAAGATTTTTCAGTAGAAGAGCTTTCAACCATCCTTAAAGAAAGACTGGGTATGAGGAAATAAAATGAAAAATGTTTTTAAGTTTTTAATTTTTATTATATATGCTACTACTATATTTTTCTTACCAAATCATATTTTCATTTTACTATGTTTTGTGCTAAATCTATTTATTATTATGTTAGCAAGACTAAGTTTAAAAAAAGCAATTATAAATACTTTAAAAATGTTTCCTTTTATCTTATTTACATTTATTATTAATATTTTTCTGGATAATTTCATAAATGCTTTATGGATTGGAATCAAATTGATCATTGTATGTAATGCAACCTTTATCTATTCCCAAACAACAACTGTTGCGCGGACTTGCAAAAACAATTAAGATAATTTGTACACCTCTAAAGTTATTTAAAATTAATACCGAAGAAATTGAAGTTATGGTATGTATTTCTTTATCACTACTTCCTGCTATTAGAAATGATTTAACAGAATTAAAGAATGCTTGTAAAGCCAAAAATATAGATATTAATTTAAAAAATGCAAAATATATTTTGTCTAAGTTTTTATTGTCTTTAATTAAAAGAGTCAATCAAATTGATGAAG
The DNA here is from genome assembly GCA_944387445.1 of uncultured Clostridia bacterium. Lineage (GTDB taxonomy): Bacteria > Bacillota > Clostridia > TANB77 > CAG-508 > CAG-269. The sequence goes on from CALXEX010000007.1 coordinate 3,495, forward strand.
CCATGATTGAAAAAGGATGTGACTATTAAATCGTTAATAGTCATATCCTTTTATAGTTCAATATTTTTCAATTCAATTTCTTGTCCATTTAAATATGTCAACATTCCACTTTCTGATTGAAAATGAAACTTTAATTTATAACTACATAACATTTGATACTTTTTTCCAAATTGCTTATTGATTTCATTTTTTCCGTATTTTCCGTCACCAATAATAGGATATCCTATATGAGCTAAATGTGCTCTTATTTGATGTGTTTTTCCTGTTTCAATTTCAACATCTAACAAAGCAGTATTATCTTTTCTTTTCTCTAACACAGTATATTTGGTAATTATTTTTTGATAACCTTTTTTGAATGTATCGCTAATATATACTTGTGCCTTTTTATTATCTTTAAATAAATAGGCTTCCAATCTTTCTTCTTGTTTGTTTGGAATTCCATATACTAATGCTAGATAATGTTTTTCAATTTCATGATTTTTAAACTTTTCTAATAAAATTTCTAACGCTTCTTTATTTTTTGCAAATAAAACTAATCCTGTTGTATTTCTATCAATTCTATGACATGGTTGTGGTTTAAATTCACAATTTGTATACTGTTTGTTGATGATTTCAGTTAAAGAATTTGTTCCTGTCACTTCTATCTTGACTGGCTTATTGATTACCAATATATTGTCGTCTTCATATACTTTATCTAAATTTATTTTTGTTTCTTCTAACTCCTTAGGAAGATATATTTCTATCTTATCATTTTCATAGAGAAGTACATCTTTATTAATCCTTTTTCCATTTACCTTTATATCTTTTTTTCTTAATAATTTACAAAATGTAGGATAGTTTATATTGGGTAATTTTTCTAGTATAATCTTATTTAATTTCTTTTCATTATATTTTTTATTTACAATTATTTCTTTCATCATAATAAGATTATATCTTATTTCTAATATTGAAACAAGCTAGTTTCTATGATTTTTTCATATTTTTCAAAGTTTGGCTCATAATTTTCTATCATTCTATAAAAATATTTTGAATGTGTTTTATATTTTAAATGACAATATTCATGTAATACAATAAAATCAATAACATCTCTATGGAACATAACAATTTTAGGATTAATTGTAATTTTACCATTGATGCATCTTCCAATTTCTTTTTTCATGTTTTTAATTTCATAATCTTCAGGTGCAAATCCTAACATGATTCTTGTTTTTTCCATTGCTCTTTCCACTTCTACTTTTGCAATTTGTTCATACATTTTGTCAATTGCTAAATCTAAAATTTGTTGATTATCATCTTTTTTATATTTATTAGGAAGTGATATTTTTATCAATTTATTTTCTACATTTAGTTCTGGCACTCTTACATTTTTGTATACGATTTTCACTTTATAATCAATTCCTAAAACTGGTACTGGATGTCTTTCTAAAGTTACATCTATGTTCTTTCTTACACGAATTGCTTTTTTTACTTTATACATAAATATCACTCCTATTCTTGAATTTTTGTTTTGCAAATTATTGTTCGCTTTTGTTGTTCTTATTTTATATCTTATTTTTTACTTTGTCAATACTTTTTTATAAAAAATATAAAAATTTTGTTCGTATTTTATTTGATGCTTATATTTCAGTATTTCCAAGCTTTTTATTCTTTCTGTTTGTTTTCTTTTATATAATTTTTTAATGCATCAAAGCCTAGTGGTTTTGCAAAAAAATACCCTTGCATCAAGTCACAATTTTTTTCTTTTAGATATTTAACTTGTTCGCTTTTTTCGACTCCCTCTGCTACTGTTTTCAAATTTAATTCTTTAGTAATTAAAAAGATAATTTCTAAAAGATTTATTGTATGACTTTTTTCGCCTATACGATCTATAAAAGATTTATCAATTTTTATCGTATCAATTGGTAATATTTCTAACATATTTAAAGAAGAATACCCTGTTCCAAAATCATCAATTGCTATAGAAAATCCTTTTTCTTTTATTTCCTCTAAAATTTCTTTCATATCTATATTGTTATCTACTGTTGTTCTTTCTGTTATTTCTAGTTCTATATCATTAGGAGATATGCCATATTGTTTTGTAATTTTCATATATTTTTCTAAAAAATCTTTTTCTAGCAAACTTTCCTTAGATATATTTACTGAAATTGTAGGAACCTTTTTCAATTCTTTCTTCATTTCTTGTATATTTTCACATACCTTTTCATAGACAAATTCCTCTAATTTTATAATAAAATAATTTTTTTCAAATATGGGAATAAACTCACCTGGTGATATCATGTTTCCATCTTTTCTCCATCTAACTAGAGCTTCTGCACCTTCTATTCTTTCCGTTTGGGAATCAATTTGTGGCTGATAATATACTTCAAATTCTTTATTTCTAATGGCATATTCCATCATATTTTCTATTTCACTTTCTCTTATCAATTTTTGTTCAAATTCTTCTGTAAATACACCATATGGCACATGATATTTTCCTTTTATACTATCATGTGCCATAATGGCTTTATCTATGACACTTTGCACATCTTTTTCCTCTTTGCCACATATATATACTCCCATAGAAATTCGCAAATTGTACCATATGTCTTCTATTTTTATTCGTGATATCTTGTTATTTAATCTTCTTGTTATATTTTCTACATCTACTTCTCCTGACAAACAAATCCCAAAAACATCATTTGCCAATCGGCAAACAATATCTGTTTTTCTGATGGAATGTTTTATTTCTTCTCCCACTCGTTTTAATAATGCATTTCCCTTCATATGTCCATATTTTTTATTAAATGACTTAAATTTATCTATATCTAATATAATGATTGTTTTTTTACTATTTATTTCTATTTTTTCTTTTGTTCTTGCTAAATATGCATTATAATTTCCTAAACCTGTTATAGGGTCAATATATGCTAACTCGAAAAGTCGATTTCTTTTTTCTATTCTTAAATTTCTATATCTTCTATTCACAACTTATCTCCTGATTTATTGTTTTTCTTAATGATTTATATATTTTAGTATGTGTTATAAATAGAAAATTATTCCATAAAAGTTGCTAAACTCCTCATTTTTTTTAGCAATCACAATAGTCAAAAAAAGACTGCTGACAAAATATTTTTATATACTTTGTCAACAGTCTAGGTTTAATAGGCAGACTAATTACCTATGCCATGTTATTCTTCCCAACTATCACCATAATCATGATAGCCTTCATTGTCTTCTTTGACTTCATATGCATTGGCAATATACATCCAGGAAATACAGTCATTGCCGTCTTTTTTGGCTCCCATATAAGTTACCTTCAGTTTTCCAAAAGTGACTTTCTTGAGTTGGTTAGCAAAATTCTCCATTAGATTCTCTTTCTGGCCTTCGTCTTTAAAATCACGACGATCAATGAGATAAATAAAAACAGAATTTATATCCACATGTATGCTGGCTTCAAATTCTTCCTCGGTCAACAGTTCAATAAATTCCTTGTAGTAAAGAAAAATAAGCTTCTCTACATCTTCTTTCCGTACTTTTTTCATAGATAAACCTCCTTAAGATTCATAAAAAGTACCATTTTAAGTATTAGTCACTTAAAATTCTCCTGCCTTTGAGTTCCAAGTACATTGTAATATGATTTTATGTAAATGTCAATCATTTCTGACATTTATTACTTTTTCCTACGCCATAAAGAAAACAGACCCCAGAATAACTTTCATAAGTTTATTCTTTGAGGTCTGTCCCTTTTGAACATTTTTTGACCATTTTAACACGTCCCCATTGGACCCATTGGATTTATTTCATTGCTTCTTCTATTGCAGCTGATGCTCCAACCATTGGGTTGTTTCCCATTCTGTACCTATAAAATTTATTATCTCATATATTCCTTTATTTTCAAGGCTTTAACGCATTATTAAAAATTCATAATAATTTACTATAACTTACTATATTTTATTAAAATTTATTTTTCGTCGACATTTTTCGACAACAATATTGTATAACAACTTTTTTACAGAAATATTGGTACAGATATTATGGAGGGAGCTTATGCTTAAACTTAACAGTATTACTTTCAAAGATGATGAAACCGGTAAGATTATTGAAGTAAACATCAATGGTTCAGTCACATCAGACCAGGACTTTACTTCCGAGGAGTATTTCTATGCTAGCATATTTGCTGGTATTGTTATGGGAGGTGGAATACCGGTATTAGCGGACTTTACCAATCAGAAAAAGTAATACAATCCTCAGACTGATGCAAGACTTTTGGGTTTTGCATCAGTTTTTCATTGTGTCTTTTCTTCTTCTCTCTTTTTGATTTTTTATGTAAAATATGTTACAATTGATTTATAAAAACATCTAGGAGGTAAACACCATGCAGAATTTTTTTGGTATCGAAGTCGATACCGCAAGTATGACAACAGAAGAATTACAAGAGGCTAGAACTAAGATTCGGGAGATGCTTTCTAATATAGAGCATCAGCTTTTATTACGAAAGATGTCTGAGCGCAAGTTCAAAACACCTGTATCTTCTGATACTGCTGAAGTTTAGCAGTCCCACCTTAGGGTGGGTTTTTTATTTCTTTTCTCCTAGAATCTTACCACACGTTGGAAGAGTTATTCATTATGAAGATGGCATTAAATTCAAAGATTATGATTTTCATTCACTTAGATATAAACATACTACTTTTCTGTTATCTAACGGTACTGATTTAAAATATGTTCAAATGAGATTAGGTCATAAAAGTATCAAAGTTACTTTAGAGATTTATTATAAACTAACAGATGAAATACGAGAAAACAATAAAAAATTTATAAACATGCTTTAATTTTTTATATTTTTGCGTGGACAAAAATATTTCCGTGGGCAAAAGGTGGACAAAACCATATTCTGGTATATGTCCACCTTTATCATTTTTATTTTTATATTTTGCTAGAATTTAGTATTTTCAACTATTTCATTGCTTCTTCTACTGCAACAGCTACTGCAACTGATGCTCCAACCATTGGGTTATTACCCATTCCGATTAATCCCATCATTTCAACATGTGCTGGTACTGATGAGCTTCCTGCAAATTGTGCATCTGAGTGCATTCTTCCCATTGTGTCTGTCATACCATATGATGCTGGTCCTGCTGCCATATTGTCTGGGTGTAATGTTCTTCCTGTTCCTCCACCTGATGCTACTGAGAAATATTTCTTTCCTTCTGCTAATCTTTCTTTTTTGTATGTTCCTGCAACTGGATGTTGGAATCTTGTTGGGTTTGTTGAGTTTCCTGTAATTGATACATCAACATCTTCCATCCACATGATGGCTACACCTTCTCTAACATCATTTGCACCATAACATCTAACTTTACTTCTTTCTCCATCTGAGTATTTAATTTCTTCTACTACTTTTACTTTTCCTGTGAAGAAATCAAAGTCTGTTTTTACATATGTAAATCCATTAATTCTTGAGATAACTTGTGCAGCATCTTTTCCTAATCCGTTTAAGATAACTCTTAATGGTTCTTTTCTTACTTTATTTGCTGATTTTGCAATTCCGATTGCTCCTTCAGCTGCTGCAAAGCTTTCATGTCCTGCTAAGAATGCAAAACATTTTGTATCTTCTGATAATAGCATTGATGCTAAGTTTCCATGTCCTAATCCAACTTTTCTATCATCTGCAACTGAACCAGGGATACAGAAAGCTTGTAATCCTTCTCCAATTGCTTTAGCTGCGTCTGCTGCTTTTGTGCAACCTTTTTTAATTGCTATTGCTGCTCCTAATGTATATGCCCAAGCTGCATTTTCAAAACAGATTGGTTGTACTCCTTTTACGATGTCATATGGATTAAATCCTTTGTCTGTACATATTTTTAATGCATCTTCAAAATCCTTTATTCCATATTTTTCCATTACTGGTTTTATTTGATCTATTCTTCTTTCATAACTTTCAAATGTTACTGCCATTTTATTTCCTCCCTATTCTTATATTTTTTTATCAAAATATTCTATAAATTTCTCTAATTCCGTAATGTATTCTTCCTTTATTCTATTGTGTATCTCTTCTGCTACATCTTCTTTATATGTATGTGTTACTAAATTTCTATCTTTTAACATATACATATCTGTTTCACCATCAAATTTTTATCATAGTTCTAGTTCATCATCTTCATGTTCTTGTCTTGCTTCTCTTAGTGTTCTCCCACCATAATAATTTACTTTTCCTAAACTTTCTTCTCTTCTTTTCTCATACTCTAAGTATCTTTTTACTTCATCATAACTTTTTCCTTGTTTATACATCTTGATAGCTAATAAGATAACTTGAGCTGGTAAAATTTCAGCATAAGATCTTAATAATCTATTGAATGCATCTATTCGTTCACTATCCTCATCCTTTTTCTTCCTATTTGTAGCACTAGCCCTTTTTTGTTCAAGTATCTGTTTTCCCTGTATTAATGCCCTATCAATTCTATGTTTCTCACTCACAGTTGGTCTTTTAATAGTTGGTCTTTTCATATATACATCATTCCTTTAAATTTTTTACACTCCACAATCCCTAGCAGAAGAATTTCACTTCTCATTCGTTTTCTATTCTTGTCTTGGGTCAATCTTCTTAACAGCCTCATCAAATCTTCCATAAGTACCAGAAGCTTTTTCAATAGCTTCCATTGGGTCCATACCTTTTTTGATATTATCCATCATTTTACCCATATGAACATATTTATATCCGATGATTTGGTCATCTTTATCTAATCCTAATTCAACAATATAACCTTCTGTTAATTGTAAATATCTTGGTCCTTTTAATGTACTTGAATAAATTGTTCCAACTTGTGATGTATGACCTTTTCCTAAATCTTCAAGTCCTGCACCTACTGGAAGTCCTCCTTCTGAGAAAGCTGTTTGTGTTCTTCCATATACGATTTGTAAGAATAATTCTCTCATAGCAGTATTGATGGCATCACAAACTAAGTCTGTATTTAATGCTTCTAATATTGTTTTTCCTGTTAAAATTTCTCCAGCCATGGCTGCTGAATGTGTCATTCCTGAACATCCAATTGTTTCAATTAATGCTTCTTGAATGATACCATCTTTTACATTTAAAGTTAATTTACATGCGCCTTGTTGTGGTGCACACCATCCAATACCATGTGTTAAACCTGATATATCTTTTATTTCTTTAGCTTTTACCCATTTTCCTTCTTCTGGAATTGGTGCTGGTCCATGGTCTACTCCTTTTTTTACAACACACATTTCTTCTAATTCTTTTGAATAAATCATTTTCATTGCTCCTTTCAATACTTGATTTGTATATATATTTTTTAGGTAAATTACCTAAATTTAAAAACATTTCTACTCTTCATCAATTTCATCTTCTGAAAATAATATTTGATTTCGAACTGGTTTCTTAAAATCATCTTTTGTTACATCATTTTTTATTTTACTTTTACCCCTTTTATTGGTTGATTCTGTCACTTTTTTCTTTTTTGGTTTTGTTCCTTTATTTGGAATATCATTTGTTTTTCTTGCTTGCAATTCTTGCTGTAATTTTCTCATTTTCTCTATTGTATCATCATTTGACACTTTATTGGTTGCTTTTGACGACTTATTGCTTACTGTAACCGTATCTCCATGTTGTCTATCTATTTTTTTATTATTGGGATTCTCTTCATTTTTTTGAAGATTTTTACTACTTTTTGGAATATATTGTTCCATAGAAGTATTATCATGACTCCACATAGTTTTTTCTTTTTTTCGAATATGTGCATCCCAATTATTTTCTATTTTATGACTTTTAATTTGGTTATATTGTTTTTGAATTCCTAAATTTGGTGTTTCATCTTCTCTTATATAACCATCATTTTCTAATTCGTCTTCTTGTGTGTTATATTCTATAATATTTTTGGTATCTTGTTCTATATAAATCCCTGCACTGTATTCTTCCACTTCTGCTAAGTTTCTTGCACCATTAAAATATCGATATAATATATCTTTATCCTTTTTAGAGACTTGTTCTGGTCCAATTCCTAAATATTTATATCTCCATATAACATGACGTTCATAGCTATTAAATGCATTATTTACCAAATCTTCATAACTATATTCTGCTCGAAATTTCATATTGGTTATGGATATGGTAAGATTGCTCCACATTTCTCCTGTTGTTGTTCGCTTAAATTCTTCTCTTAATAGCTTAATATTGTCATATAATTTTGATACTAAATCCAAATATTGTGTTTCATCAATATTAAATTTTCCTGGAACCTCATAGACATTAACAGGATTTTTTCTAAATATTCCTTTCGGAATATAATAGAAAAATAATTCTCCTGTTGGTTCTTTTTTTCCATTGTCTATGACAGAACTATATAAATATATCGATTCCCACTTTTCTGGAATTAAATATAGCAATTTTCTTTGTATTTCTTCATATATTTCTTTTATCTGTTTTGTATGATTTAACATATCCTTTTATTCCTTATCTAATAAACTTTCTCCTGTCATTTCCTCTGGTTTGTCTAAATGCATTAGATCAAGCATAGTTGGAGCTAAATCTGCTAATTTTCCACCTGATTTTAGTTTTAATGTTGTATCTGGCGTTACTAATATAATTGGTACAGGATTTGTTGTATGTGCAGTATGAGGTTCTCCTGTTTTGTAATCTATCATTTGTTCTGCATTTCCATGGTCTGCTGTAATAATTAAATTACCTTGTTTTTCCTCGACTAGACTTACAACTTTTCCTACACATTCATCTACTGCTTCAACTGCTTTTATAGCTGCTTCTAAACTTCCTGTATGTCCAACCATATCTGTATTTGCATAGTTTAATATGATACTATCATATTTATCACTTTGAATTGCTTCTAACACTTTATCTGTTACTTCATATGCACTCATTTCAGGTTTCATGTCATATGTTTCTACTTTTGGAGATGGTACCAATATTCTATCTTCTCCTGGATATTGTTTTTCTTCTCCACCATTAAAGAAAAATGTAACATGTGCATATTTTTCTGTTTCTGCAATTCTTAATTGTGTATATCCTAATTTACTAATATATTCTCCAAATGTATTGTGTAATGGTTCTTTTTTGAATGCAATATGGACATTTGGCATTGTTTCATCATAACTTGTAAAACATACATAGTATAAATCTAAATCTTTCTTTGTCTCAAATCCATCAAATTCTGGATCTACTAATGCTCTAGTAATTTCTCTTGCTCTATCTGGTCTAAAGTTGAAGAAAATAACAGAGTCATTTTTTTCAATTTTTGCAATTGGTTCTTCTCCATTGCAAATAACGGTTGGTTCAACAAATTCATCAAATACTTCTTTTTGATAAGAATCTTCGATTGCTTTTACAGCGCTTCCTGCTTTAATTCCTTCACCATTAACAAGCGCATTATAGCATTTTTGAACTCTTTCCCATCTTTTATCTCTGTCCATTGCATAAAATCTACCTGATAAACTTGCAATTTTTCCTACATTTTTTTCTTTCATTTTTTCTTCTAGTTTTACAATATAGCTTTCAGCAGATGCTGGTGGTGTGTCTCTTCCATCTAAGAAACAATGTACATATACATTTTCAAAATCTCTTCTTTTTGCCATTTCTAATAATCCATATAGATGACGATTATGACTATGTACACCTCCATCTGATACCAATCCTAAAATATGTAATTTAGAATTGTGTTTTTTGCAATTTTCAATTGCTGAAATAAATTCTGGATTTGAGAAGAAATCTCCATCTTCTATTGATTTTGTAATTCTTGTTAATTCTTGGTATACAATTCTTCCCGCTCCAATATTTGTGTGTCCTACTTCAGAATTTCCCATTTGTCCTTCTGGTAATCCAACATATAATCCACTTGTATAGATATCTGTATTTGGATATTTTTTCATTAGTTTATCAATATTTGGTGTTTTGGCTAATTTTATAGCATTTCCGTCTTTATTTGGATTATCTCCAAAACCATCTAATATCATTAGCATTGTTAATTTATCTTTCATTTCTTAACCTTCCTTTCCATTATTAAAGAGTTGAGATAAATAATTTATTTCCGAAAATATATATTATTTTCTTCTATCTTTCAGAACCTTTCTTTCTTTCACTTTTATGAAATAAACCTTCTAAGCTTGTATCAATATATTCCTGCATTTCTTGTTCTGGTGGAATAAAATCATACTTTTTCGGCATCTTATTGGGATTTTCCCCTGTATCTCCGTTCATTTATCTTTTTTTAAAATTTTATTTCTTCTTGTGTACGCCTACCTAACAATTTCTGAGAAATTCCTTTTGCTTGGCTTGCAATCTCTCTTCTGAATTTTTCTTCCCTCTCTCCCATTTTACAAACAACTCCTTATCAACCGATGTTTAACGATACAAGATAATAATTATTTGTCAAAGTTAACAATCTTTGAAAATTCTTCTGGATCTAAACTTGCTCCACCAACTAATCCTCCATCTATATCAGACATTGTGAATAGTTCTTTTGCATTTTTAGATTTTACACTTCCACCATACTGTATTATAACGCTATCTGCTACATTTTGTCCATAAATTTCGGCAATTTTCTTACGGATATCTTTAATTGAGTTATTTGCATCTTCACTTGTTGCTGTTTTTCCTGTTCCAATTGCCCAGATTGGTTCATAAGCAATAATTGTATTTTTTACTTGTTCTTCTGTTAATCCCTCTAATGCTAATTCTGTTTGTTTTGTAATAATTTCTGCTGTCTTTCCAGCTTCTCTTTGTTCTAATGTTTCTCCAACACATACAATTGGTTTTAATCCATTTGCAAATGCAGATTTTATTTTTTTATTAACACTTTCATCTGTTTCATTAAAATATTGTCTTCTTTCTGAATGTCCAATAATGACATATTCTACATTAATAGATTTTAACATTTTTGCTGATACTTCTCCTGTGTAAGCACCTTTTTCTTCAAAATGCATATTTTGTGCACCAATTTTGATATTGGTATTTTGTGCAGTTAATAAAGCATAAAATAAATCAGTAAATGGAACACATAAAATCACTTCATTTTGTGTTTCACCTACTAATTTTGATAATTCGTCAATATATCTAATTGTCTCATCTGGAAGCATATTCATTTTCCAGTTTCCTGCGATTACTTTTCTTCTCATAAAAAATTCCTCCTTTACACGCCACTACGGACAGTAACATTGTATAACAAAAGAGAATACTTTTCAAGTATTCTCTTTGTTTTTCCTTGTTTTTTCGTGTAACCACTCAAAATGTCGCATAGACAAACGAACTCTATGCGACATATCTTTTTTTATTTATCCATTAAAGCTTCAATTCCTGGTAATTTCTTTCCTTCTAAGAATTCTAGAGAAGCTCCTCCACCTGTTGAAATATGTGTCATTTTATCTTCTAATCCAGCTTTCTTAACGGCTGCTGCTGAATCACCACCACCAATGATTGTTGTGGCATCAATTTCTGATAATATTTTTGCAATTGCATTTGTTCCAACAGCAAATTGATCAAATTCAAATACACCTAAAGGTCCGTTCCATACAACTGTTTTTGCTGTTTTTAATTCTTCTTCATACATTTTTATCGTTTCTGGTCCAATATCAAATCCTTCCCAACCAGCAGGAATTTCTGTATATTTTACAACTTTACTTTCTGTATCTGCTTTAAATTCTTTTCCTATTTTTGTATCTACTGGAAGCATGAATTTAACACCTTTTTGTTTTGCTTTTTCCATAGCTTCTTTTGCTAAATCTAATTTATCCATTTCGCAAATTGAATTTCCTACTTCATATCCTTGTGCTTTAAAGAATGTATATGCCATTCCTCCACCAATCATTAAGGTATCTACTTTGTCTAATAAATTATCAATAACACCTATTTTATCTGAAACTTTTGCTCCTCCTAAAATAGCAACAAATGGTCTTTCTGGATTATTTACAGCATTTCCTAAAAATTTTAATTCTTTTTCAATTAAAAATCCTGATACTGCTGGTAAATAACTTGCAATTCCTGTTGTTGAAGCATGGGCTCTATGTGCTGTTCCAAATGCATCATTTACATATACTTCTGCCATTGATGCTAATTTTTTAGAAAATTCTGGGTCATTATCTGTTTCTTCTTTATGGAATCTTACATTTTCAAGTAATAAGATTTCTCCTTCTTTTAAATTGGCTGATTTTGTCATTGCATCTTCACCAATAACATCTTTTGCCATGATTACTTCTTGTCCTAATAATTTTGATAATTCTTTCGCTACTGGTGCTAATGAAAATTCAGGTTTGAATTCTCCCTTTGGTCTTCCTAAATGTGATGCTAATATAATTTTACAATTTTGTTCTAATAAATATTTAATTGTTGGCAATGCTCCTACAATTCTTGCATTATCTGTTATATTTTGATTTTCGTCCATTGGTACATTAAAGTCACATCTTACAAATACTTTTTTTCCTTTCAAATCAATATCTTTTACTGTTTTCTTATTCATAATGAATCCTCCCTTTCTACTGCATGAATTCATATGCAGTTCTCTTTCTCAACAGTTCTATTGTATAGCATTTTTTTCCAGTTTTCAAGTAAAAAATTGTATTTTATTTGAATTTTTATATTGATAAATACTTTACATTATAGTATACTTATACCGTTCTTTTAATTACCTCCGGAAAGGAGTTAAACATGGATACAAACCAGCTTATCGTTTTCTTGCTAATGTTAGTACTAACATTAGTATATGGAAACAAAGACCAAAACTAGGTACATTTTGTACATAGTAAAAGACTAGGAATTGCCGTTCCTAGTCTTTTTATAGTTCCTTTGTATTACATGAATACTAACCAATATATCAATATTGACCAAATATTGATATTGCAATAGGAGGTGCTTAAAAGACGTTCTCTCTATTGACTACATATATAATACTACAAATATTAAAATATGTCAAATTTGCATTTTTATTATTTTACAGATGCAATATAGCAAGCTAAGTCTACTAATTTGTTTGAATATCCCCATTCGTTGTCATACCAAGCTACTAATTTTACAAATGTATCTGTTAGCATGATTCCAGCTGAAGCATCAAAAATTGATGTATGTGGATCTGAAATGAAGTCTGAAGATACAACTGGTTCATCTGTGTATTCGATGATTCCTTTGAATTCATTTTCAGAAGCTTCTTTCATAGCTTTACAAATTTCTTCATATGTTGTTGGTTTTGCTAAATTACATGTCAAGTCAACAACTGAAACATCAACTGTTGGTACTCTGAATGACATACCTGTTAATTTTCCATTTAATGAAGGGATAACTTTTCCAACTGCTTTTGCTGCTCCTGTTGAAGATGGGATAATATTAGCTGCTGCTGCTCTACCACCTCTCCAATCTTTTTTAGAAGCTCCATCAACTGTTTTTTGTGTTGCTGTTGTTGCATGTACAGTTGTCATTAATCCTTCTGTAATACCAAATTTATCATTGATAACTTTAGCAAGTGGTGCTAAACAGTTTGTTGTACATGATGCATTTGATACGATGTTCATTTCTGGTTTATATTCTGTATTGTTAACCCCCATAACAAACATTGGTGCATCTTTTGATGGAGCACTAATAACAACTTGTTTTGCTCCTGCATCTAAGTGTGCTTGTGCTTTTTCCATTGTTGTGAATACGCCTGAACATTCTAATACATATTCAACACCTAATTCTCCCCATGGGATGTTGTGTGGGTCCATTTCATTATATACTTTTATTTCTTTTCCATTTACTACTAAATTTCCATCTTTTTCTTCTATTGTTCCATTAAATCTTCCGTGTACTGTATCATATTTTGTCATATATGCCATGTAGTCTGCTGTAACAAATGGATCGTTAACTGCTACAACCTCTACTCCTTCTTTAGCTAATGCTGCTTGGAATGATAATTTTCCAATTCTTCCAAAACCATTAATTCCTAGTTTTACTGACATAATAATTCCTCCTTTATATTTAAAAGTCTTTGACTTTTATTTTTTAGTCTCTCTCGACCTTTCTTATTCTATACCAAAAAAGAATACTTTTCAAGTATTCTTTTTGTTTTTTCCTATTTTTTCTAATTCATCTCAACTTTTCCAATAATATCCTTGATATCTTCTACATTGCATTTTCTCATATATTCTTCAATCCCTTCAACAACTTTTACGCTTGTATATGGGTCTATAAAGTTTCCAGCACCGATTGAAACGGTTGTTGCACCTGCTAGCATAAATTCGATAGCATCTTCTCCAGATACAATTCCACCTAATCCCATAATCGGAATATTGACTGCTTGTGCTACTTGGTATACCATTCTAACAGCTACTGGTCTGATAGCTGGTCCTGATAGTCCACCTGTATTATTAGCAAGAACTGGTTTTCTTTTATAAATATCAATTTTCATAGCTAATAATGTATTGATTAAAGAAACTGCATCTGCTCCACCATCTTCTACACCTTTTGCAATTCCTGCAATATCTGTTACATTTGGCGTTAGTTTTACAATTAATGGTTTATCTAATACTTTCCTTACTTCGCTTGTTACTTTTTTAACACCTTCATATGTATTTCCAAAAGCCATACAACCTTCTTTTACGTTTGGGCAAGATAAGTTTAATTCTACACCATCAATATCTAAGTTATTTAATATCTTACACAATTCTACATATTCATCTATTGAACTTCCACAAGCATTGACAATGATTTTTGTGTCAAATTTTCTTAAAAATGGTAAATCATTATTTGCAAAATATTCTACCCCTGGATTTTGAAGTCCAATACTATTTAACATTCCGCTTGGCGTTTCACATACTCTTGATGGTTTGTTCCCACTTTTTGGTTTTAATGATGTTCCTTTTGTGATAACTGCTCCTAATTTTCCCAAATCGAAAAAGTCTGCATATTCTCTGCCATATCCAAATGTACCAGATGCAACGGTTACTGGATTTTTCATTTCGATTCCTGCAAAATTCACTTTCGTATTCATACGTTTCATTCCTTTCTTCTCTGTTTAGAAAACAAATTATTTTTATAATAATCTTTTCTATTTATTTTTGCTTTATTTTTTCTATCTGTTGTTGTAAATCTATATCCGACATTTCTTCAATAAACTGTATGATTTTTTCTAGTTTTAAATATTGGGGCTTTTGCTTTAGTGGATTCATATATTTTTTTATTTTCTTCATGACTTCTATATGATATCTTTCTGTAATTTCTGCATTTAAGCAATCATAATCATTATGAAATGTGTCATGATTTTTCTTTGCTTGTTTTGCTTCTTCTCTAAAATGAATTCTATCAAAATAATCATCTGTTAATAAATGGATAAAATATCCTTTCCAATAATCTCTGCTTAAATCTACTTTTTCATCTTGCAAAAATTTATCTAAATAGATGATTTGGTCATCTCTTGCCCAATCTCCCCACTTTCCATAATGTGTTTCACTTTTAGAAATATTTTTATTTTCTATTGGGATATAATCTGGTGCAATAGACCCTTCTATAAATTCATCTATATCTTTGATTTCTTTTTCATGTTTTTTTGCATATTGTTTTGCTATGGCAATATGTATTGTAAATCCTGGCATTTTGATTCCTCTTTCTTATTTTGGGAAAAAAATTTAATGCATCCCCCAATTATATAACTATATTTATCTTTCATTATTTATTTAAAACTAAATCTCTACATCTCTTGCATTAAATACTGGTCCACCTTTACAAACATGAAAATATTCTGGTGCATCTTTTGGACTTTTTGCTGTTTTCACTGCACAACCTAAACATACACCTAGTCCACATCCCATTTTTTCTTCTAGAGATATTTGACATTCGATGTTATTTTCAAGTGCATATTTTTGAACTGCTTTTAACATTGGAAGTGGTCCACAAGCATAGATACAATCATAATGCTCTTTTTTCATGTATTCCATTAAATAGTCTATAGCAAATCCTTTATTTTTATAGCTTCCATCATCTGTTGTAATAACTAAACTGTCTGTTACTTCCTCAAATTCTTTTTCTAACATAACAAAATCTTGATTTCTAAATCCTAAATAGCAATGTACTTCTTTTTTTTCAGCTTTTGCTTCTTTAGAAAGTTCATATAATGGGAATATTCCAATTCCTCCACCAATAACTGCTAGCTTGTTAAATTTATCTGTTTTAAATGTTCCATATCCTAATGGTCCGATAATATCTATTTTGTCTCCAACTTCTTTTCTTGCTAATATTTCTGTTCCTTTTCCTTTTACTTGGAAAATAAATTCTAGAATTCCATTTTTTCTATCTAAATTATAAATACTAATTGGTCTTCTTAAAAATGGTTCTACTTGGTCTGTTACTCTAATTTCTATAAAGTTTCCTGGTTTCGCATCTTCTACGATTTCACTTGCTTTTACACTAAATTTGTAAATGCCTTTAATTACTTCTTCTTTTTCTACCAATTTTGCTAATACTTGCTTTGGCATGTGTTATCCCTCCTCTTCTTTATAATGTTTCACAGCATGTTTTGTTGTGATTGTTAAATTTTCTGGTAATGCATGTAAATTAAACCATTGCATATCTGTGTGTTTAGTCGGTTCCATAATTTTAGGCTCCCCTTTTGTGATTCTACACAAAAAGCTTGGAGATACCCAATGTTGATTTTCGTTTTTTACAATGTGGTCACAAATTCCCAATAATTTTTCTACTTTAATTTCTATACCACATTCTTCTTTTACTTCTCTTTTGACAGCATCTTCAAAAGTTTCCATCCATTCTAATTTTCCACCTGGTATACTCCAATAGCCTTTTTCTGGTTCTTTATTTCTTTGTTGTAATAATAACTGTCCTTTTTCATTTATAATAAATGCTCCGGCAACCTACACCTATATAATCTTTACCTGGTTTCATATTTTTCACTTCTTCCTGTGATAATACTTCTTCATTTTTCTATTTAATTGCTTGATTTAATTCATCTCTCATTCTAATCGCCTCTGCTCTTGTTGCTTTTGCAAAATCCTCTTCTGTGTACTTATCTTTCCATAGTTCTGATTTGTATGCACACATTAATCCTCTAGAACTATTGACAATTCCACCAATTCCATTTTCATCAAATCCTAAAGCAATATCTTCTGCTTTTCCTCCTTGTGCTCCATAACCTGGTATTAAGAAAAAGGTATGTGGTGCTGTTTTTCTTAAGTCTTGCAATTGTTTTGGATATGTTGCACCTACCACAGTTGAAATACTACTATATCCATATTCTCCTCTCAAATCTTTTCCCCATTCTTCCACAAGTTTTGCAACTTTTGTGTATATTTCTTCGCCTGTTTCTAGTTTCAAGTCTTGTAATTCCCCAGATGATGGATTTGATGTTTTATCAAGAATAAATACACCTTTTCCATATTTTTGTGCGTCTTCTATAAATGGTTTCACTCCATCAATTCCTAAATATGGATTTACTGTTACAAAATCCACATCATAAATGCTTTCTTCTTTTTCTCCTATCTTTGTTTTTCCTATAAAAGAACTTGAATACGCTTTTGCAGTACTTCCAATATCTCCTCTTTTGATATCTGCTATAACAATCATACCTTTTTCTTTTGCATATTTACAAGTTTCCTCAAAAGCTTTCATTCCATATAATCCATACATTTCATAAAATGCAATTTGTGGTTTTATGGCTGGTATAATGTCATATGTTGCATCAATTAATGCTTTATTGAATTCTACAATTGCTTTTTCTACACCTTCTAGATTTTCTTCATATTTATTTCTAATACATTCTGGTATCATTTCATATCTAGGGTCTAATCCCATAACCGTTGGGTTATTGGTTTCTTTTATTTTATCAATTAATTTGTCCATTGCATTTATCATTTTCAATTCATTCCTTTCTAAATCGCAAACTTCACATCTATGAGTTGAAATCTTTTATTTCGTCAATGTACATCGTTCTTATTTTGTTAATTCTTCCCATTCTTTTTCTTTAAATCCTACATATATTTTCTCTTGTGTTATTAATAATGGTCGTTTAATTAACATCCCATCTGATGTTAGTAATGTTATTTTTTCCTTATCTGACATGCTTGGTAATTTTTCTTTTAAATGTAATTCTTTATATTTTAATCCGACTTGTGTTAAAAAATTTCTTTATTTCATATCCACTTTTCTTTATCCATGTTTCTAATTCTTTTTCTGTTGGTGTTTCTAAGACAATGTTTCTATCTTGAAATGCAATCTTGTTTTTTTCCAACCATTGTTTTGCCTTTTTACAAGTTGAACATTTTGGATATTCTATAAATATATTTTCCAAAGTGATTTCTCTCTTTCTTTCCTAATTACTATCAAATATTGGGTTAAGCCTTTTAGCAGGCCTGTTTTTTTATTGTTTAATTTTTTTATTGATTTTTTTAATGTTCTGAAAATTTCAAAACAGGTCTGTCCCTTTTGGACAAAAAATGTCCGTTTTGGCACGTCCCCAATCGTTCATCCTTCGAATACAACTCTTCCGTTTACAATTGTATATTTTACTTTTCCCTTTAATGTTTTTCCGATAAATGGACTATTTTTTGATTTAGATACAATCATTTCTTTTGTATATACATATTCTTCATTTGGATCAAATATGGTGATATCTGCCATTTTTCCTGCTTCTATACTTCCTCTTTCATTATCAATATGTAATAATTTTGATGGTGTATATGATGTAAGTCTTACTAGATTTAAGTAATCAATATGTCCTGGGTCTACTAAATTCATAATTTCAGCTGGAAGTGCTGTTTCAAATCCTATAATTCCATTTGGTGCTTTTGCTAGTTCTACATTTTTTTCTGATTCTGCATGTGGTGCATGGTCTGTAATGATACAATCAATGGTTCCTTCTTTTAATCCTTCGATAATCGCTTGTCTATCTTTTTCTTCTCTTAAAGGAGGATTCATTTTTGCATTTGTTCCTGATTTTAATACTTCATCTACTGTAAATGTGAAATAGTGTGGACAAGTTTCACAAGTAATTTTAACACCTCTTTTTTTGGCATCTCTTATCATATCTTTACTTGTTTTTGTGCTAATGTGACAAATATGTCCTCTAACTCCATTTGTTTCTGATATTACGATTTCTCTTGCTGCCATGATTTCTTCTGCTTCTGGTAATACCCCTTGTACACCTAATTGATCTGCAACAGGTCCTGCATTGATTGCACCTGCTGATACAGATTTTTCTTCACAATGTGATGCTACATATGTTCCTAATTTATCT
The DNA here is from genome assembly GCA_944387445.1 of uncultured Clostridia bacterium. Classification (GTDB taxonomy): domain Bacteria; phylum Bacillota; class Clostridia; order TANB77; family CAG-508; genus CAG-269. Next base: position 22,703 of record CALXEX010000007.1, read on the forward strand.
GCTTCTATCATAGCTTGTCTCATCATTCTACTGTTAACAACTGGCATACCATCATCTGAAAAAGCAATAGCTCCTGCTTTTTTTAATTCTTCAAAGTTAACTAATTCTTCTCCTTTTTCTCCTTTACTTACAGAAGCATATGGTAACACATTACATAAATTAACTCTTTTAGCTTCATTGATAATATATGTTAATGTTTCTACATTGTCTGGTGTTGGCTTTGTATTTGGCATTGGGCAAATAGTTGTAAAGCCACCTGCAACAGCACTTTTTGAACCAGTTTCAATTGTTTCTTTATGTTCTCCTCCTGGTTCTCTTAAATGACAATGTACATCTATCATACCAGGTATGATATTTAAATTTGTACAGTCTATTTCTTTATCTGCTGTTTCATTAATGTTTTTTTCAACTTTTACAATTTTGTCATCCTCAATAAGAATATCATATTTGTCATCTAGTTTATTTTTATAATCGATTACATGTCCATTTTTTAATAATAATTTCATTTACATATCTTCCTTTCCTGCTTTTTATAGTATGCAAAACATCTGCTTTTATCTTGACTCTATTTAAGATTTTTTCATATTATCTATTTACTTGTTCCTCACAATATTTACATCTATATACCACATGTTCTCTATCTGTTAATTCACAAATATGTGGTAATTCTTGTTCAATAGATGTAATACATCTTGGATTTTTACATTTCACAACATTTACTAATTTTTCTGGAAGTTCTGGATGGAATTTTTCTATAATTTTTCCATCTTTAATTTTGTTTACTGTAATCTTTGGATCTAAATATCCTAATATATCTAAATTGATATCTAAATTTTCATCGATTTTTATAATATCCTTTTTTCCTGTTTTATTACTTTTTGCATTTTTGATAATCGCAACAGATGTATCTAAATCTCCTAAATTCAAGTAATTATATATCTCAAAGCTTTTTCCAGCTTCTATATGGTCTATTACATATCCATTTTTTATACTATCTATATTCATTGACTTCTTTTCCTTTCTTTTTCAAAATCAATTGTTAAACTTTTATATAACAAATTTCATATAATTAAATTTGATTATATTATTTTATCTCTAGTAATTTTAATATTAATGCCATTCTAATAAATTTACCATTTTTGGCTTGTTTAAAATAGCATGCTCTTGGGTCATCATCCACTTCTACTGCTATTTCATTTACTCTTGGTAATGGGTGCATAATACATAAATCTTTTTTAGCATTTTTTAATTTTTCTTCATTTAAGATATAATAATCTTTTAATCTGATATAATCATCTTCATTAAAGAATCTTTCTTGTTGTACTCTTGTCATATATAAAATATCTAACTCTGGCATATATTCTTCCATATTGTTTGTTTCTACATATTCCATATGATTTTTTTCTAATACATCTGTCTTTACATAGTCTGGCAATTTTAGTTCATCTGGTGAAATTAATACGATTTTAATATTGCTATATCTTGACATAGCTGTAATTAAAGAATGAACAGTTCTTCCGAATTTTAAATCACCACAGATACCTATTGTTAAATCAGATAATCTGTGTTTCTCACAATGAATTGTTAATAAATCTGTTAATGTTTGTGTTGGATGACAATGACCTCCATCACCTGCATTAATAATTGGTACTTCTGCTTTCATAGAAGCAACAAATGGGGCACCTTCTTTTGGATGTCTCATAGCGATAATATCTGCATATCCGCCTACCATTCTAACAGTATCTTCAACTGTTTCTCCTTTTGAAGCAGAACTTGTATTGGCTGAAGAAAATCCCAATACATTTCCTCCTAAATCTAACATGGCAGCTTCAAAACTTAATCTTGTTCTTGTACTTGGTTCATAAAATAAAGTTGCTAATTTTTTTCCTTCGCATTTTTTTGCATATTTTTCCTTGTTAGCCATAATGTCTTTTGCTACATTTATAAGTTCGTCAATTTCTTCTACTGATAAATCTTTGATATCAATTAAATGTTTCATGTTTTCCTCCTTTAATTTAATCTGTTATTACTATACAGAAAAATCCTTGAAAAGTCAAGAAAAAAGCATTCTAAGTTTCATTTTTTTAAGAACTCATAATGCTTTCACCCTAAATATCTTCTCCATTTTATATTACCACTTTATTGATAAATTAAAAGGAGGTTCCATTCTAGGCTCCTCCTTTTACGGTTCTATGCAAAAATCACATAGACCCAACAAACAACCGCAATTACCAGACTTCCCGCTCTTAAGCGTTTTTCTTTTCTGGTCTCTGCTAGTAGGCAACTTAATGTAATTGCCAAGCAGGCACTTCCAATCACAATTGCTAAAATTTTCATTTTTTCCTTTCTGCTGTGATATCCCTCACAACTAGGTTTACTACTATAAGTTACTTTTCATATTATACCATTTTTTATAAAAAATTCAATAATTTATGTTAACATTTTTGTGCATAATATTATGCTACTATTGAAATTTCATTTAACCTTCACTTATTCCCCTTTTTATATTATGATATTCCTAAGAAATTGAAGGAAGAATTTTTTATGTCTGTGATATTATGTCATATTTATTTGAAACAAAAGCTGTAAGATTTTGTGAAGAAAACAAACCTTTTTGGTATACATCTGGTAAAATAAAACCATATTCACTATCAAGAAAATTTATTTATGAACAAATTACAATATTATATTTATAAATTAAAGAGATAAAATAATAAATTACCACTTTATCTCTTTAACCATGATTATATACTCTTTTTTATTTTAATTATATTGCTTTTCAATCTCTCTATCTTTGTATTTAAAGCATTTATTTGAACATTATATAGTTGCAATAGTTTTTCCTTCTGAACTTCTGTTAATTCTTTTGTTAAATTGTATGCATTCTTTTGATTAATTCCAATTTTCTCTAAATCTTCTTGTATTTTTAATAGTTTTTTCTCTTCTGGATCTTCTGTAAATTTTAATGAATTAAAGAAATCATTTGGTTTTGTATTATTCGTGTTTTGGATATCAGAAAAAAATGTATAATTAGTTTCTTTTTTACCACTTATCTTTTTAAAAAAGTTTATTATTTTTTTTAATATCCCTTGATGTTCTACCAGTTGTAAGCTAGTTTCATTTTCACTCATATTTAACCTCCTCCTATTGGTCATCTAAAGATACTTCATCACTAGGAGTCAATCCTTGATATTGATTTAACAAATCCTGTGCTGCTTTTTCTTTTTCTTTTAATTCTAATCTCTGTTGTGCTTTCTCAGCCACTTCTTTTGCAAATTTTTCTCCTGGTTCATCAATATTTTGACCTGGATTTTCCTTTGATTTTTCTCTATTTTTTTTCAATTACAGCTACTCTTCTAAACAAAATTTCTTTATTATATGGGCCTTCATTATTTGCTAAAATAATTCCTATGGCATCTTTATGTTCTGAACAATAATCTATAAATTCTTCCTCATTCATGCAAGAATCATAATTAGTATATGCATTATATGCCCATTTTCTGCCTTCTGCATCTTTAGCACGCGAATCTTTACGTCCTTCTTCTGTCATTATTATTCTTCCATTGATAAGGTATCTTCTTTCTCCTCCCATATTATCAAAAGAACCTGGTCCATATCCTCCATATGAATGATCACTAGTTCTATATTTAAAATCAGTATTATATCCTTCTGGGGTTGCTTCTTCATATTCCGGTCTTTCTTGAATACTTAATCTCACATCATCTGTAATGTCTTTATCGTGAGCTAATCTGCTTATTATTTCTTTGTTAAAAGCTTTGCATCTTCCATCTGCTATAGCTTTTGCCAGCTCTATTTTAGTTTCTTTATCTGAACTTCTAGAAAGAATTTCAATATCCTCAATTGATTGTGTATCACGCCCTAAATATATTTCTACTAAATTATAACGTGGATAATGTTCTAATACCTCTTGTATTAAGTCCTCACTTATATTTTCTTGTTGTAGCAATACTCCGTCCGTACATTCTTATCAATAATATGTTTATAACTTGCACTAATATTATGTTGATTATCTCTATAAGAACACTCAGGCAATTCTCTAAGCTTATCTGCAGATGCATAGAACCTTCTTAATAAAGGAAGAGAAACATTGGTATTATTATTTAATACAGATATTGCACCAAGCAATGTTGTAGGAATTTCTTCTCTTTTTTTCATATAATAAGATAATTCCTCTTCTTGATTATGTGAATCCTCTGTAAGGTGTTGTTCATAATCATTAACAGTTGTTTCCATATCTGTTATAACTTCATCAATTAAATCTTCTGGTAATTTGTGTGACGAACTTATAATAGCCTTTCTTTCTTCTTCGTTTCCAGCATACATACTTCTTATCATGTCCTCTGACAAAGTATTTCCACTTGCAAGATTTCTTAAGATTTCTCCACTATGTTCCAAATCTAATGCAGTCATTCTTATAGATTGTGCTTGTTCACTTGTTAAATATGGATTACTTGCAAGAATTGATATCTCCTTTGCATTTCCAGATTTTACAATATCGGTAATACGCTTAGGTTCTAATCTTAAAGAACTAATAATTCCATCATTTGTTCTTGCCATATATAAAACATCCATTAGATTACTTAAATCTGCTTTTACCGTTGAAGTATACAAACCTTTTATTGTTCCTTCTTGTTCTCTAACAAAATCTTTACCAAACTCTGTCATTAAATAAGAAATTATTCTTCTTGTTTTAGAGGTATCCGGCATATACTCATAAATATAATTCTCCATATAATTTGCTTGTTCTTCTGTAATCCCATATTCTTTTACATCACGTTGTATATTTTTTGTGTATGCTTCTTTACATAACCCTATCACACCTCTTACTTTTTGTATATCTTCTTCACTCATAATTTGACCATATTTTTCTAGGTCATCCTCACAAGTTGTGATGGTTTCTTGTAATTGCCTGTTACTCTTTATATCACCAGGTTTTATATTCTGCCATGCAAAGACATGATCTATCGAGTCTAAACTATTATCAATATCATTATATGATCTTTTTACATGATTTGATAGAAAGTCATATAAAGCTTTATCTCCATTTTCCATATCTGCAATTACTGGTGGAAGAATAACAAAACTATCATCATCTAGACTATATTCGTGACCATTATCACGATATTGATTTTGTATATTGATTAAAATTTTATCATAGTACATAGTATCATAATCTGCAGGAGATGTAAGATATATTATTCCAATGTTTTTAGATGAAATTTCTCCATTATTTATTGCTTGCATAAATTTTAAGGCTAAAGCATTTTTTCGTTCATAAAAGGCATCCATTTTATCTTCATCATGTTCTTTAAGAAGCTCTCTTTCTTCTTTATTTAATTCTCTCATCTCATTAATATATGGATTATCTACTTCCATTGCAACATCATTCCAACCAGGTATTTTTCCAATTCGATATGTTAATCCTTTTTCCATTTTTTTCTCCTTTTCTAAATATATTTTCAAATAAATTATACTATTAATGCTCAGCATTATCAATGTTTTTCACATTAAAATAATATTACATTTTTTTACATTTATATTACAATAAAAATTTATTATCATTTTTAAATTTCACTTACTAGGGTCTATTGGGACCAGGTTCAAATGGACCCAAATGGATCTTGACTTATTCCCCTTTTTATATTATGATATTCCTAAGAAATTGAAGGAGGAATTTAATATGTCTGATATTATGTCATATTTATTTGAAACAAAAGCTGTAAGATTTTGTGAAGAGAACAAACCATTTTGGTATACATCTGGTAAAATAGGTCCATATTTTATCAATACCCATTTTGTATATGGAAGTGAAAAAGATGCAAGTGACTTATTAGCATTTATTGATGAATGTTTAAAAGATAAAGCAAGTTTACCAGAAAAAGTATTTCAAAAAGTATTTAAACAATACAATGAAAATGAAATTTACCATAATGTTATTGATACAATGAAAGATTATATTACAAAACATATAAATGTAGAAGAAATAGACTATATCTCTGGTGGAGAAAGAAGAGATTGGTTCTTTTCAAATATGATTGCTTATCTTTTGGACAAGCCACATATTTCTATTTATAAAGATTTGTCAAGTGTTGTTAGTGATAGTAAATTTGAAAAGTCAGAAACTATAACGAATCTTGAAGGTAAAAAAGTATTACATATTGCTGATTTAGTAACTGTTGCTTCTAGCTATATGAGAGCTTGGATACCTGCTATTAAAAATATCGGTGGACAAATGTGTTGGTCTTGTATTGTTGTTGACCGTATGCAAGGTGGAAAAGAAAAAATTGAAGCACAAGGTGTAAAAGCTTTTTCTTTAGTGAATGTAGACAATACATTATTTGAAACTGCTTATAAGAATAAGATTATTAATGAAAATCAATTAGAAATGTTAAAAAAATTCTTTGAAAATCCTGATGAAACCATGAAACAATTTTTAATCAATCATCCTGATTTCTTAGAAAATGCATTACATGCTGATGAAAAAACTGCTAAAAGGGCTAAACTTTTAGTTGATGGAAATTTATATGGGCTTAATTAATTAGCCCATTTTATTTTTATTTAAGCAGAAAGAAGGAATCTAATGTCTAATAATCAATTTAAAATAAAACGTCCTGCTTTTATTATATTTATAGATTATATTAAACAAAAAAACTTGTATACATTTTGCATACAAGTTTTTTTGTTGTTCTTATTCTCTTTTTAACAATTCTTCTAATTTATGTGATTTTAGAACAAACTTTCCTATCTGATTTCCTTCTAGTACGATTGGTTCACAATTTTGTACTTTTAGTTTATTTACGAGTTCTTTTTCTAATCCCATTAATACATATATCATACATCTAATGAATACACCATGAGAAAATATACCTATTGTAGAATAACTCTCTAAATCTAATTCTTTTAAAAATAAAGAACATCTTTTACTAACCTCTTGATAATTCTCTCCATCTGGTGCTTTTATGACAAAATCATGTCTAAAATTCTTCAGTTTCGGATTTGTAAAATATTCAGGATATTCTTTTTCCAATGATTCTTCTATTTTTCCTTCAAATTTTCCCAAAGACCTTTCTCGTAATATTGGCAATTTGATAACATCATTTTTTCCTGTTGCTAACTTTGCTGTTTCTACTGCTCTATCTAAATCTGAAGAATATATTTTTTCAATTTGTTTGATATATGTATTGTTTTTTAATTCCTCCGCTGATTTTCTTCCCTCTTCTGTAAGTTGTACATTATATGCTCCACAATATATTTTTTCTCCCTCATTACATCGTTTATTAATTTCAGATTCGCCATGTCTTACTAAAACAATTTTCATAAGTTCTCCCTCATTTTGTATATTTTTCTTAATTATTATAGTATATATAAAACCATTTAACAATACAATAATGCTAAGTTTTTTATTTTTAAAAATGGCTTTTTCCATATCCAAAAAAATAATTGCAATCAAAATTGCAATTATTCTTCAACTTTTTCAAACATATCTTTTCCAACTCCACATAAAGGACAAACCCAATCCTCTGGTAAATCTTCAAATTTTACGCCTTCTGCTTCATCATTATAAATATATCCACATGCCATACATCTATATTTCATCCTTATCACCTCCATGCTTATATCAGCATTATACCAAGTTAACAATCATTCGTAAATAGTTTTTGATAATTTATTTACTTTTCTTTTCATTTTATCCATTTTTTCTTTTTTTATTCTTTCTTATTTTATAAACCACAAGAATTACAATGATAATGGTAAAAATCAAATAGATAATAACAAACCATATATTTTCTTTCATATTTTTAATAACATGATTTTCACTTTGGCTCTGTTCTTCTCCTTCATCTTGTTTTTCTAAAATAGTATTTAATTTTTGAATATTTAATTGCTGTTCTTCATCTGCTATTCTTTGTTCTTCCTCATCTCTTCTATAAACATTTATTTTATATTGTTTTGTCGTATAACCATTTTCTGCAATTGATGTTATATGAATCTCATTATTACCAAATTGCAGATTTTCTCCTCCTGCTATTTCTACCTTTGCATTTAATTTTTCTGGTATAGCTAAAATATTCAAGTTTTCTGTTGTATTCGATACTATCGCATCATATTGATATATATCATTTGTAAATTCCGGTTCTATTATTACATTTTCAATTGCTAAAGTTTCTAAATTGGCATTTGCTTTTTCCAAATCTCTTGTTTTCGTAACAGAAATGGTATATTGTGTTTTACTTGTTTTATCTGGTGAGGTAACTTCTATAACAATTGTATTTATTCCTTCTTTAAAATTTGTATTTCCAGTAATTGTTACATTAGCATTTCTGTTTTCTGGAATAGCTGTTACCTCTAATGTTGATAAATTCTCTGTTAAGAAATAATATTCTGTTATATCTGGTGAAAATACAGGCGTCATTCCTTCATGATTTAATCGTAAATTTTTTAATTTAGAATGATTACTAGTTACTTCACTTTCTTCTGAAATTTCAATCGTTTCTGTTTTGGTTTCTTCATTGGCTATCATTTCGATTCCATCTGTGAAACTTTGCACTTTTACACCTTCAGCATCATAAAATTCTCCTTGAATGGCTATATACTCATTTCTAATTTCTTTTACTTTAAATGTATACTTTACCAATTCACAATTTTGTTTTGGATTCTCTCCTCCTGTTTCATCATACCAAACTGTTATAATTTTATTTCCTATCACATTGGTATTTTCTGGTCCTGAAACATATTCTAATAATTCATTATTAAAATAAATTTGAAGATCAAATGCTACTACATCAATATTGGCTAGATTTATTGTAAAACTAAACGCTTCTCCATTTTTTATCTCTGTATTTGTTGTCTGTAAATAAACACTATCTAGATTTTCATTTTGTATAGCAAAACTTTTTATATAAATTCCTAAAATGATTAGTAAAAATACCAAACAAAAAATGTTTTTTTTCAAAATGTTCCTCCTCATAATTTCTTTTTTTAGATGTTTTTCCAGTTGTTCTTTTATTATTCTTTTTGAATTCATCGACCAATGTGCCGTGGAATAAATGTATAAATTATTGTACAATCTGCTTTAATCCAAGTATATGTCTTTGTATTAATAATAAATCCACTGATGTTGGTTTTTTTCCATTTTTATTGATATTACCCGCTTTTTGAGATAGAAAATCTAATTCTTCTATTTCTAATATATGTCTTTGTAATTTTAATAAGTCTACACTATTGATTTTTCCATTTCCGTCCACATCTCCATAAATAAGGATTTGATATTCTGCAACTAAAGTTGAATTATCTATATTAGAATAAATTTGAACTTTTGAACCTGTTCCTACCAAAGCTTGATTTTGTAATAAATTTCCTTGCTTATCTACGATTTGTATCTGATATTTTTCACTTACGAAAATATTTTCTAGTAATTTTTCTACAGTTCTATTTTCTTCTTCTATACCACTTATTTCATTTCCATTAACATATATATTTTCACTAAAACGTAAATCCTCTTCTGCTATTTTTTCTATGATATTTACCTCAATGGACTGATGAATATCTTCATCTTCTTCTGAAAAAACCTGTATATTCGTATTTCCTGTTTGAACAGCTGTAATGAGTCCTGTATCATCGACTGTTGCAACATTCGTATTTTCAGATACATATTGCACTATTTTATTATTGGCATCATCTGGTTCAATATTGCTAAGGATTTGATACTGTTCCCCTTCTTGTAAAGTAATGGTTTCCACATTTACTTCTATCCCTGTTACTTTACTATATACTTCTATATCGATACTTGCTTGTACACCATTTGAGATTGCTCTTACAGTAATAGTTGCTTTTCCAGAAGATACACCATACAAATTTCCATTGCTATCTACTTTTACTATTTTTTCATTACTAGAAATATATTCTATTCTTTGGTCTTCTGCTTCTTTTGGATAAATTTCTATATTTAATTTGCTAATTTGATTTTTTTGAATAATTGGATTATCCACTGATACTTTAATTTCCTCTACTTCAATTTCTGGTAATTCTTCCACATAATTTTGAAATACATACCCTACGATTCCATTTTCTAAAATGACTCTATCCCATAATTCTCCTCTTTGTTTTCCTTTAGCAATCCTTGTCATCGTTTCATTTTTAGAAACACTTGTTATTTTTTCATAGCTAGTACTTGGACCACTTCTAACATTTAAAGTAGTTTCTACATTGGCATATATCTTGGTATTATCTTCCACATAATCTGATGGGTCAATAGCCGGACTTTCTTCTTGTATTTCAGGCATGTTATTATATACAGGGATAATAAAATTGATATTCAAATCCAGCAGATTGCTATTAGCATATCCTTTATATATGATATTAGATTCGCTATATGGTGCTAATACATTTGTCATATATTGATGCCAAAAAAGTTCTCCATTGTTGGTATCATATACATGGAATTTTTGCAAATAGATTGTATTTTGACCAATATTGATATAACTTGAGCCAATAAAAATACCACCACCAGTAATAGCTCTCTCTTTTGTATTCCAAGGAATTAAATATTTTGTTTTGGTTGCTTCACTTGCACCTTTTCCATCTCTTGCATATTTTAGACCATTGATAATTGCTCCCATCGGTTCTGAAGAACTGGTAGCACCTATGTTGTAAAAATTATATAAACCTTCATAACCTGCAACTTTTCCACTAATTGAACTATGTGATAAAAATGGTCCTACTTCTTGTTTGATTCTAGAAGCTAAATGATAAGAACTTACTTTTGATTGAATACCTGCACTATATATTAAATCTGAATATTTTTTATTCATCGTTACAGTACTTCCACTTGAAGTTACATAACTTACGATTTGATTATAAAATTCTGTGCCATATAAGATTTTTTCAATACCATCAATTGAATTGCTATTACTATTAAATGATAATTCTTCAAATTGAAAAATTCTTGACTCATTTAAGAAATTTCTAGGATCCATTGTATAAAGTAATGACTGTTTTGAACAATCCACCCAACCGCTATCAACCTCTACATTGTATTCTCCTGGTTTTGTATTTTTCCATCTGTCATGATAAGATTTTGGTACTAAATTTTTTCCAAATATATTTTCATTTTGAATCACATCATCCCAATCTAAGTTTGTATATAAAGCTGTAAATGTCCAATTAGGATGATTTTTTTTTAGTTCTTTTAAATATGGCTGATAACTCTCAGGAAAATTTTCGATTCCATCAACCATAGTCTCTGCTTGTACATTTTTTTTACTCAATGTATATATCGTTAGCAGAATAACGAAAATCATACATATACCATATCCAAAATTCTTCTTTATCATAAACTGCTCCTTTTATGTAATCATTGTTCATCCTTTATAGAGCCAAGCTTCACTCATCATATATTCCTTTCGAATAAATGACGAATGTGATTGGAGAATGGTTAGAAACTGTTAAATAATTTTATGGAAAATGTTCGCGTCGAGCGAAGCGAGGACTAAGTGAAAGGGCACCATAAAATTATTTTAGAGTTACTTATCATTCGTATTGAGCCGAGGAATTTATAAGAAAGGAATATACGATGAGTGAAGCTTGGCTCCATAAAGGATTTTCATATTATTTTATATTTTAACTGCTTTTACAATGATTCTCTTAGAAGAATCTGTTGTGCAAGTAATTAAAGTCACTTCGATTCTCCCATCTGTTTTTTGTGATAAACATTGTGTTTCATCTGGTTCTACCGTCTCTACTAAATATATTTTATAAATACCTTCTTGCTGATTATTATCTATCAATGTGAAAGTATCACCAATAGATAATTTTTTTAAATCGTGAAACATATTTTTTGTTACATAATTGTGTCCTGCTATACAAAAATTTCCTACTTCATTGGGGTTACCTCCATAAAACTTTGTAACAGATACACCTAATGCTTGACTACTATATTCAGAAATAACATAAGTTTCTAAATTTATTTTTGGTATTTCTAATTTTGCAATTACGGGATATCCTTTATATGTTGTTAAAATATCGTTTTCTGTTTGTTGAATACTTGTATCTTGCATTGTATTTTGTTCTTCTGACATTGTATTTTCTTCTTGCATTCCATTTCTTGTTTTTACATTATTTATACTTACAAAACTTGTTTGTCGTTGTTCATCTACCTTGTTTGTTTCTTCCTCTACTATACATTGATTCGCCACTATAAAGATAATGATACATAAGATGATAGCCAATATTGCGAAAATCAACTTGTTTTTTCTATCTTTTCTATCTTTCGTTTGCAATTTAAAGTCCTTCTATCTATTCTTTTTCTTCATAATGATATATAAAGAAGTACTGATAACAGCTATCACAATAACAGCTATCGGAATATATAGATTCATACCTGTTTTTGGTAATTGTGCCGGTAAATTTTCTTCTGTTGTATTTGTCATATTTTCTTCTACTGTTCCTTCTGGTTCATTTTCTGGTATTTCCTCTTCTGGTGGTGTTGTCTCTGTATCTGTTACAGTTACTGTAAATGTATTTTCTGCAATAACGGCATCTGAAGAATCTCTGTCTATTAATTTAAAAGTAAGTTTATATTCTCCCACTTTATCAAATATACCTCTAAGATTTAGAACTTTATTGACATTTTGTCCACCAATCGCATATCCAGATGGATCTCCCCAACCACTATCAATTAAATCATACTCTGTTTGTGTTTCATCTGTACCCTTTAATTGTACATTTCCTCCATCAGGGGTAGTAGCTTCTGCGATAATTCTAGCATGGTCATAATTTTTACCCATACTTGAAGTTAATGAAAGCACCATTTCTTTTTCTTCATTTACAATTGGTCCGCCTGTATAATTTAAATCAAATTTGTAATCTTCATATCTAGGCTCTACCACAATATTCTTCTCTAAAGCTGTCGTGATATCATCATAATTTTCACTCGCATCTGGATTAGCCAACCCCTCCGCAGTTACTGCTAAATCTGTTGGATTTGATGTCATAATTCCTTCTTTTGCTCTAAAAGTAATACTCATATTTTCTTTTGGACTTGTTCCTCCTGTTGAGTCATAGAATACAACTCTAACCCTTGTTCCATTATCATTTGGTGTTCCACCATCTGTTTCCACATATTCTAGTAAATTGTTATCATATGCAATATCAAATGTATAAGCTCCTAATGGTTTTCCAAAAGTAATGGTAAGTGTTACGGTATCTCCAGGATTTACCGTATCTTTATTAGTAGAAATTTCTATATCATCTAATGCAACTGCTTGTACTGGGTTTGGATTAAATAATAGTATAAAAGTAAATAAAATTGATAAAATAAGTAATGTATTCCATATTTTTTTCATTTTTTTAATTCCTCCTTTTTTATTTTGTAATATTAGTATGTCACTTTTTGATATTTTTATTAAATTTTGAAAAAAGAAGAAATTTCCAATGTCTAATTTGGAATTTTTCTATTTAGAGAATTTCTTATGAATATTTCAAAAACTGTTGTATTTCTAAGTGTTTTGGGATATAATTACATTTGTTCTATAAAATAATTTTTTTATTGGGGGTTTTTTATGAAAAAATTAGTCATTAAAGATTTATATAAAAATACAAACGAATATAAAGATAAAGAAATCACATTAGAAGGTTGGGTAAGAACCATTCGTGATTCTAAAACTTTTGGATTTATTGAATTAAATGATGGTTCATTTTTCAAGAATGTACAAATTGTATTTAGCGACAAATTAGACAACTTTGCTGAAATTGCTAAATTATCTATTAGTTCTTCTATAAAAGTAACTGGTACTTTTGTCATGACTGAAAATGCAAAACAACCTTTTGAAATTCAGGCAACCAAAATAGAAATTTTAAATTTATGTGATTTAGACTATCCACTTCAAAAGAAAAGACATTCTTTTGAATATTTAAGAACCATTTCACATCTTCGTCCTAGAACCAATACATTTAATGCTGTATTTAGAGTAAGAAGTGTATTTGCGTATGCTATTCACAAATTTTTTCAAGAAAGAGGATTTGTGTATGTACATACACCTATTTTAACTTCTAGTGATGCAGAAGGTGCAGGAGAAATGTTTACCGTTACTTCCTTTGACCTTGCCAATGTTCCAAAAACAGAAGATGGACAAGTAGATTATGCCAAAGACTTTTTTGGAAAACCTGCACATTTAACCGTAAGTGGTCAATTAAATGTAGAGACTTATGCAACAGCTTTTAGAAATGTATATACATTTGGCCCAACATTTAGAGCAGAAAACTCTAATACAGTAAAACATGCTGCTGAATTTTGGATGATTGAACCAGAGATTTGTTTTGCTGATTTAAATGATGATATGGATTTAGCAGAAGAAATGCTTAAATATACATTTTCTTATGTATTAGAACATTGTAAAGAAGAACTGGAATTCTTTAATAATTTTGTTGATAAAGGATTATTAGAAAGATTAAATAATGTTATTCATTCTGACTTTGCTAGAATTTCTTATACAGATGCTATCAAAGAATTAGAAAAAGCAAATGATAAATTTGAATTTAAAGTATCTTGGGGTGTTGATTTACAAACAGAACATGAAAGATATCTTTGTGAACAAGTTTTCCAAAAACCTGTATTTGTAACAGATTATCCGATGGATATTAAAGCCTTTTATATGAAACAAAATCCAGATGGAAAAACCGTTGCAGCAGCTGACTTATTAGCTCCTGGCATTGGAGAAATTATTGGTGGTAGCCAAAGAGAAGAAGATTACGATAAATTGATAGCAAGAATGAAAGAACTAAACATGGATATAGATAGTTACAATTGGTATTTAGATTTAAGAAAATATGGTAGTTGTGACCATGCTGGTTTTGGTCTAGGATTTGAAAGAGCTATTATGTACTTAACTGGTATGCAAAATATCCGTGATGTTATTCCTTTCCCTAGAACACCTAAAAATTGTGAATTTTAACTTTTTATATGAAAGTATACATATAACATATACAACGTTTGTATGTATACTTTCTAAGTTTATTATTTTTAATATATTTACGATATCAATTATATTTTTTATTTCTACGTGTATATTTTTTTATAATTTGTTTTTTGATATTCATATTTATAGTTATACTACTTGTGGATTTTTTTCTTTTGTTTACTATTTTAGTAATAATAATTTCTACAAAAAGTAGAAAAACAATCATAATGGTAATTATAAAATTAAGTCTTATTTCCTTCTTTTTTACATTTCTTTTTTTATATCTCTTTTCCATTTTTATATAATTTCTCCTTTGCTTAAGCATTTACTTTTTTAAGTTTTAAGCTTGCACTTACATTATACTTTTAGTGCAACATTTTTGCAAGCGTTTTTAGGTGCATATTTCATTACTTTTTAATTGTAAAATATTTATAGCAAAGATATTTTTTTGATTGGTGGTGATAAATTTGCAAAAATTAAAAATTCCTAAAAATCATAGTGGTATCACTAAAACTTTAAGATTGCCAGAAAATTTAATTAATGATATTCAAATTTTAGCAGATTTAAAAAATATTTCCTTTAATAAGGCAGTTGTTGAACTACTAGATTTTTCTATTAAAAATTTAGATGATGATGATGAAAAATTAATTGAAAAGAAACGAAAAGAACTTAATAAAAATATTTAATTTGTTAATATTTCTATTTAAAAAGCAAGATTTTCTAAAAGACGGTAACCACTAGGTTACCGTCTTTTTATATATTTCATTTTAATATTGTCTTCCCCAAACCACCATTTTTGTTGCTGGTTTGCCACAACATACACAAGTATCTCCTAAATGTTCTTGTTCAAAAGGCATACATCTTGATGGAGCACCTGTTTCTTCTTTTACTTTGTCTTCACATTCTTGGCTTCTACACCACATCGTTTTTACAAAACCTTGATTTTCTTCTAAGTTTTTCTTTAATTCTTCCATATTGTGTGCAACTGTTGTTTTTTCTTCCATTCTCTTTTTGCACACATTATACATAGATGTTTGAATGTCTTTTAATAATTGGTCTAATGTTTCTTCTATTTTCTCTATTTTTACAGAAATCTTTTCTGAAGTATCTCTTCTAACAAGAACAGCTTCTCCATTTTCTATATCTCTAGGTCCCATTTCAATTCTAACTGGCACCCCTCTCATTTCCCAATCATTAAATTTATATCCTACTGAATAATTGTCTCTATCATCTAATTCCATTCTGAATTTTTTACTTAGTTTTTCTTTTAATTTATTTGCCTCTTCTAACACACCTTCTTTTTGTTGTGCAATTGGTACAATCACAGCTTGGATTGGTGCAACAAGTGGTGGCAATTTTAGTCCTCTATTATCTCCATGAGCCATGATAACCGCTCCAATTAATCTTGTACTAATTCCCCATGATGTTTGATATGCATATTCTTGTTCTCCATTTTTATTTTGGAATTTTACATCAAATGGTTTTGTAAAGTTTTGACCAAAATAATGAGATGTTCCCCCTTGTAAAGCTCTACCATCATGCATTAATGTTTCTACTGTATAGGTTGCTTCAGCTCCAGCAAATTGTTCTTTCTTTGTTTTTTGTCCTTTTAACACTGGTATAGCTAATAAATTTTCTATAATATCTGCATAAACCTCTAACATATCCATTGTAAATTGTTTTGCTTCTTCTGCTGTTTCATGAATAGTGTGTCCTTCTTGCCATAAAAATTCTCTTGAACGTAAAAATGGTCTGGTTTCCTTTTCCCATCTTAATACACTACACCATTGATTATATAAAAATGGTAATTCTCTCCATGAACTTAGCCATTTTGAGTACATCGTAGAAAAGATTGTTTCAGATGTAGGTCTAACACATAGTCTTTCTTCTAGTTCTTCTCCTCCTCCCATGGTTACCCAAGCAACCTCTGGTGCAAAGCCTTCTACATGATCTTTTTCTTTATTTAATAAACTTTCTGGAATTAATACTGGCATAGAAATATTTTTTACACCATGTTCTTTAAATTTCTCATCAGCATATTTTTGTATGTTTTCCCAGATAGCATATCCATAAGGTCTAATAGCAATAAATCCTTTTACATCTGTATAGTCTGCTAATTCTGCTTTTAACACAATGTCTGTATACCATTGTGGAAAATTCTCATCTATATTGGTAATATCTTTTACAAATTCTTTATCATTTTTCATTATTTTTCATCCTTTCTAATCTAAACAGGTATATATTTATATATATCCTTCTTATTCTTTATTTATTTGATCCTTATTTTCCAATTCTTCCCCTTCCCTTTCGGGCATTGGAGCCTCCTGTTTACTATGAGATTCACTGTTTTCCGCTATATTTCTTTTATCTATACTTTCTATAGGATTACTATCTGCATGTGTATTTGCATCATCAAGTTCTTGATTTGTATTTTCTTCTTTTTCTATCAACTCATCAATCACAATTTGTTGATTGCTATCCAATTTATATTTTGGTAATTCTGGTAGATCTTTTAATGAGCGATAGCCAAACATCTTCAAGAACTCATCTGTTGTCTTATATGTCATTGGTTTTCCAGGCAAATCTACCTTTCCTGCCTCTTCGATTAATCCATATTCTAATAGCTTATATACACAAGCATCTGCTGATACCCCTCTGATTGCTTCAATTTCTGCTCTTGTAATTCTAGGATTATATGCAATAATAGATAAAGTTTCCAATGCTGCAGTTGATAAATTTGGTTTTGTTCGTTTATCTAGAATTGGATAAATATATTCATATAATTCTTTTTTCGTCGCTAATTGATAACCATCTTCTACTTGAATCATCTCTATTCCTCGATTATTTGCTTTATAATCTTCTTCCATACTTTTTATGATGGTATGAATTTCTTCTTCACTTTTTTCTAAAACCAATACTAGTTCCGTAGTTTTAACAACTCTCCCTGCTGAAAATAATATGGCTTCAATTATGGCTTTTATCTTTTCTATTTCCATTTCATTCCCTACTTTTCTTTACTCGAATTTAATATATATTATGTCAAAAAAAGCTTGCACTGTCAAGGTTTTTAGAGGATTTTCATATGAGTTTTATTTTTTTCTTGCACTTTTTTATTTTATATGCTAATATAATAAAAAATACTAAGGGGGGTAATTCCTATGAGTGATGATAAAAAAATAGAAATTGTTTCAGGCGATGATAGTGATTTAGAAATATCACCTGTGCATGATCATATTAGCCCAATGAAACCTCATAATACAGATGATAAAAAGCCTAAAAATATCGTTATTCCTAAGGAGAAAAAAGAAGAAGATAAAAAATAGCTAACTTACAATTTATAAAAAGACAATTATATACATATACAAACAAAACTGTATATTTATATAATCGTCTTTTTTTGTATTTTTCCTAAAAAATACTTTGTTTGTATTATTTTTATCTTCTACAATTTCATGTCATATCTTGTCAAAATTGCTCTATTCTTAGTCATTGACTATCCTTCAAAATCCTTGTATAATGATATATATTATGTTTATTAATCAATTCTACACAGAGAAAGGATTTTAACGATATGAATACACACTATTTAGCAAAATTAGAATTTCAAAAGGTACTAGAAAAATTAAGTAAATATTGTTCTACCAATTTTGGGAAAGAACTTGCTTTAAATTTAAAAGTATATAATACAGTTGATCTTGTCAAACAAAAACTAGCTGAAACAGAAGAAGCTGTAAATTTAGCATATAAAAATTCAGTTCCTTCTTTTTATGATATTCAAAACATAGACATCTACCTAATTCAATTAGAAAGTTCTCAAAGTTTAACAATAAAAGGCTTATTAGATTTAAATATGATCTTTCTATGTGCTAGAGATTTAAAAAATTATTTTTCAAAAGATTATATCGAAAAAGATGACTTTCCGATTTTGGATGGACTATTCTCTAGTCTATATACAAATGAAGCTGTTATTTCTAAGATTTCTTCGTCCATTATTGATGAAAATACCTTAGATGATAAAGCTTCTCCAACATTACAAGCAATCAGAAAAAAAATGAGAAACCTAGAACAAGAGATTCGCTCTAAGTTAAATTCTATGATTCATTCTTCAACCTTTTCTAAATATGTACAAGAAAATCTTGTTACAATTCGAAATGAACGATTTGTCATTCCTATTAAAGAAGAATATAGAAGTCAAGTAAAAGGATTCGTGCATGATGTTTCTAATGCTGGCTCTACTTTATTTATAGAACCAATTTCTATATTTGAGTTAAACAATGAGATTAATCAACTTAAATTAGAAGAAGAAGTGGAAATTGAAAAAATATTGCAAACACTAACTTCTCTTTTCTATCCATATATAGAAGAACTAAAAACAGATGTAGAAGTGATTGGTACTTTGGATTTTATATTTGCCAAAGCAAAATATTCTAAGGCAATTTCAGGAATCACACCCATGATAAATGAAAAGAAAGAAATTCATCTTATTCATGCAAGACATCCTTTAATTGATCAGAATAAAGTGGTTCCCATTTCTGTAGAACTTGGAAAAGATTTTTCTACATTATTGATTACTGGTCCTAATACAGGCGGAAAAACAGTTACTTTAAAAACAGTTGGATTGCTTACTTGTATGGCTTGTAGTGGACTAAATATTCCAGCAGATGAAAAATCTAGTATATTTGTATTTGAGCATATATTTGCAGATATTGGTGATGACCAAAGTATTGCTGATTCTTTAAGTACATTTTCTTCTCATATGACCAATATTGTAGATATTACCAAATATGCAAATGAAAATTCCTTAATTCTAGTAGATGAATTAGGTTCTGGAACTGATCCAGTAGAAGGTGCTAATTTAGCCATTGCTATATTAGACTATTTTAAAACTATTGGTGCTCTTACCATTGCCACTACCCATTATCAGGAATTAAAAAAATATGCTATGACAACTTCTGGATTTGAAAATGCATCTGTTGCATTTGATGTTGAAACCTTATCCCCAACCTATAAACTATTAATTGGTGTTCCTGGGAAAAGTAACGCTTTTGAAATTAGTCAAAAATTAGGTTTAGATACATCTATTATCAAAAAGGCAAAAGAATTAATGTCTTCAAATGATATCACTTTTGAAGAACTTTTAAAAAATATCTATGATGATAAACAATTGATTGAAAAAGAAAAACAGAACATATTAAAAGACTCCAGAGAAATTGCTATATTAAAAGAAAAATTACAAAAACAAAATGCTGAAAAAGAAAATCAAGAAAAAGAAATTATAAATAATGCCAAAATAAAGGCTAGAAATATTTTATTAGAAACCAAAGAAGAAGCTAATGAAATGATCAAAGAATTATCTCATGTAAAAGATACGAAAGAAATGAATCATGTACGAAATACATTAAACCAAAAGATAAAAAATATCAAATTAGAACCCAATATGTCTGAAACCATTTCTAATACCAATTCTCTTTCACCAGAAGATATACAACCTGGAAAAGAAGTATTTGTACCTTCTTTTAATCAAAATGGAATCATTCTTTCAAATGTTTCTAGAAATCATGAAGTGCAAGTACAAATTGGTAGTATGAAAATGAATTTAAAATTAGATGTTTTGCAAAAGCCTAAGAAAAAGACTTCTAATATTTCTAATACAATGCATTCCTCTTCTCATATTTCTAAAAGTAGAAATATAAAGCCAGAAATCAATGTAATTGGTATGAATGTGGAAGAAGCAAATTTTGTCATTGATAAATTCTTAGATGATTGTGCTTTAGCAAAATTAGAAACTGTTAGAATTATTCATGGAAAAGGTACTGGAAAATTAAAAAATGGTATTCACCAATTTCTAAAAACAAATGCTCATGTAAAATCTTTCCGATTAGGTACTTTTGGAGAAGGTGAAATGGGTGTAACGGTTGTTACATTAAAGTAACTATCTATGAAAAAAAGGCGAATCGTATATATCATTTCGGTCGCATTCGAATTGGTCCAAAATGATTTATACGATTCGCCTTTTTTTATAAACAAATTCAAACTTATTTTTATATATTAAATAATGGATATTTATCATTCAGAAAATTTATTTCTTTTTACTTTTATCTTTCTTCTCTTCTAAATTCTTTTTAGATAAATTCTTTTCAAACATATTTGTAATTCCAAATAAGGTTAATAAATATACTAATATAACCATTGGAATAGTCAATCTTCCGATTGGTATTCTTGTAATAGCTATCACACTAAATAATAAAATTTGTGCTAATATCATTATACCTACACTTTTAGCAATTACTTTTGCTATACTTAGTTTATAATAACGGATTGCTAAATAAATTAATACAACAATAACTGCAATCACAAATGGAACAATATATGGTTTTATAATATCTCTTCCTCTCGTATGGGCAATATCTTCAACTGTTGTATCTTCTGCTTTTAATTCTGTTCCATATTTTTCATTAATTTTTGTTATTAAATTATTTTTTTGTTCCTCTGATATAGAAGTCGTTGTAATAGAAACAGAGTCTTCAAAAACTTCTACCTTTTGTATCATAACTTTTTGATTTCCAAATACTTCATTGGTTATTTGTCTAATATCAGATATATTAAACTCTGTTTTTAAATATAATTCTACTCTTTGTGTATCTTGATATTTTAAATCAAAATTAAATCCTTTTACAGCAATCATGACAATTCCTGCTATGATTACTAATAGCATTAATATAATTTTTAGTTGCTTACTTTTTATGAATTGTTTCATCTGTAAATACCTCCTATTTTTCTGCTTTTACTTTTAACATTGTTGCTGTAATCAAATAATTATATAAGGCAATTAGCACAATTCCCCAGAACATTACCATTCCAAAACTGCTAATCGTTGTCCAATTTATAAAACAAAATACAATTACAGATATGCAAATTGGAATTAATTTTATAAAAAATGCTTTATAACTTTCTTTGATTCCTTCTTTTACATTTTCTAATTTCTTACTATCTTCACTCTTTTTAATACTTGATAATAGCTTATTGATAAATATATAATTTAATACAATTGTTACAATGATTCCTACAATACCTTGAATAGATACACTAACATTTGTATATCGAATCACTAATAAGTATAAACTAATTAATCCGATAAATGCAATTGCTGATAATAATCCATTTACTTTATATCTAACTATCAAGATGATAAATCCTATGAAAAGAATCATTCCTACTGCAATTGCTAAATATGCAATATGTGTGTTGGTTACATCTGACAAAATATATTCATTTGATGTAATATCATATTGTATTGGTAAATTTCCAGAATCTAATACACTTGCCATTGCTGAAGTTTGTCTAATATTATCTTGTAGAGTCTTAGTATCTGTTGTAGCACTTCCCATAGATAATTGTAATTTACCATTTTCTATTGGTTCGTCAAAACTAGTTGTCATGATTTCTTGGTCATCTATTTTTAATGTAATTTCTTTTGTTGTTTTCTCTGTACTATCTTCAGTTGTATCTGTTTCTGTTGTATTGGTATTGTCTGTTGTGTTTTCTTCAGTAGTAGTATTATCTGTTGCTGTATTTTCTGTATTTGTTGTATTATCTGCTGTCGTATTAGTATCTTCAGATGTTGTATCTGTAGATTCTACATATGTCTTACTAATTTCTGCTAACTTTTTACTACCTTCTTTATTAAATTCAATATTTAAATACACAGTTGTTCCACTTGATGTTGAAGAATTTGATCCATACATAACATTGACTAATTTGATATCTTGATTATCCATTAATACATCTTTTGTATCTGCATCAATCATTTCAAATTTTCCAACTGTATTCATATTGCTGACAAAATTATCTGTATTTTGATTTTCTGGTATTTGAACTAAAATATCTCCTGTTTCACTATCTACAGATATTTCGTATTCCCCTACGCCTTGTGATTCTAATCTTTCACCAATGATTTGTTTTGATTTTTCATAATTTTCTAGTGTTAACACATCTTCACTATTGTTTGGTACACTTTCTTTTGTATATCCATTTTCTGCTAATTGCTCATCTGTCATTTCTTCTTCTGTTTCTACTTCGTTTCCATTAGCATCTTTTATGACATCTGTACTTTCTTTATTAACAGATAATCTTACATATCTAGCACCATCTAGATCCATATCTAATGCATATTCTTTTACTTGGTTTTCCATTCTATTTTGTACTTGTGTATATACTCCAAAAAATGAAACCATTGTTATTAAGATGATTAATACAATCATTGTGATTATTTTTATTTTTTTCATTGTTCTCTTCCCTTCTTTATTTGTTTATTTATATAAAAATCTTTATATTGATCTCCTATACCATCTGTTATACAAAATGATTTAACTTTTATTAATTACAATAATTTTGTATCATTAATAACCAATTCAAACCAGATTTTTAAATATTTAGCTGCATATTTACTCATCATTGTTCTGTCCATAAAAATTTCAAAATAATCTAAAACTGGACATAATTTTGTATCTATTGTTAAATTTAATTTAACTTTTCTTTCTTCACTATTCAATTCCAAATTGGCATTGGTTACCGCATAATTTACTCTATCATGAATATCAAATGTTGATAAATTTTGATTTGTCACTCGATCTCTATGCACATCTGATTTATCAGCCAATATCAATGCAGCTGATATATCACTAACTGCTGTTCCTGTTTTTTCATCGTGATTTCCAATTGCCATCATAATTTCTGTTCTTTCTTCTACTGGCATACCCATGTCTTTTAAAATATTAAATGCCATAATTGCTCCACTATGTGCGTGGTCCACTCGATTGACACAATTTCCAATATCATGTAAATATCCTGCTATTTTTGCAAGTTCTACTGTTCTTTCTGGATATCCTAATTTTTCTAATATATCTCCTGCTCTTTTTGAAACGATAGAAATATGTCTATGACTATGTTCTGTATAACCGAAGACCATCTAATTGTTTTTGGGCACCTTTTATTAAGGCTTCCACTTCTTCATTTTTTCTAACATCTTCTAATGTAACCATTCATACCCTCCTTATCGTTAGTCTTTATAGATTTTATATTAAAATGGAAAAAATATCAACTGTTTTTAGAAATAATCACGAAAAAACTGTATGTTTATTTGACATTTTTTGCAAAACTTCATGATGAAAATGTAGAATGGCTAAAAGATCGAATTCCTCCCAAATATCATATATACCTTTTATCCCTTCTACACTGAACTGTAACCTATAAACAGCAAAATCTTATAATCATTATTGTAAGTTTTTTGCTTTTTTCTGCATGATATAGTATGATATATATAGCTTTTATTACGATTGATGCATCGAAATCTTTGATTTCGTTAATGCATGCTTTCTTTTAAATATTAAAACACTTTTTGGGAGGAAACTATGATAAACACTATACCAGAATTTTTATATCATCTTTTAATAGAACAATATGGAGAAAATCTAACAGAAAAAATTATGAAGGGCTATTCTCAAAAAAGACCTGTCACTTTAAGAGCAAATACTTTAAAAGCAAACATTGAAGAGATTAAATCTGTTTTTGATGAATTGCATTTCACATATCAAGAAGTCACTTGGTATCAAGATGCTTTGATAATGGAAAATATATCTGAAGACGATATTAAAAATTTAGATATCTATAAAAACGGAGAAATCTATTTACAAAGTTTATCTTCTATGATACCACCACTTGTCCTATCTCCTGAAAAAGATGAAAATATTTTAGATATGGCCTCTGCTCCTGGTGGCAAAACAACACAAATGTTAGCACTTTCTCAGAATAAAGCATTTATAACCGCTTGTGAAAAAAATAAAATTCGAGCAGAAAGATTACAATACAACCTAAATAAACAAGGTGCCAATAGAGTCAATGTTATGATAAAAGATGCAAGACATTTAGATGATTTCTTTTCTTTTGATAAAATTCTTTTAGATGCTCCTTGTAGTGGTAGTGGAACGATTTCTATTTTTGATAAAAAATTAGAAACTACTTTTACAGAGGATTTAGTCAATCGTTCTTCAAAAGTACAAGCAGATTTATTGAAAAAGGCCATTACTTTATTAAAGCCTGGCCATGAAATGGTATATTCGACTTGTTCAATTTTAGCTAAGGAAAATGAAACTATTTTACAAAAATGTATTGATTTAAAACAAATTGAAATTTTGCCAATTAATGTATCTAAATTCACAGATGCTCTCTTGTTGCCAACTTCTATCGAAGGTACTTTATGTATTTGCCAATCTGATTTGTATGAAGGTTTTTTCGTAGCTAAATTGAGAAAATTATAAATTAATTATTATATTTTTTAAACTGCTTAAATATGAAAAAGCTCTCATACAATAAAAGCTACTAATCCTGTTAAGGTCTCGTCTTTAGCAGATTAGTAGCTTGTTTTTTTATGTTGACTATGGTATAATGACTTCGTCACAATTTCGAAGAGGCAAATGCCTCAATATCTAACTATTTAAGGAGGATTTTTTATGAGTAACAACTCAAATGGAACATCTAAGTTGGCATTATTACGCCAGAAGAGAAGTATCCCAAAAACAAATGAAGATGTGGACATTGAAAAAGCTATTGACGGCTTTGCTATGTCAATTGATACTCAAACACTAATGGCAGATATTGCGCAAAATTCTGCTTTAGTCAATTTGATTATTGATCGTAGCTATTCAATGAGTGGAACTCCCTCAGCAATTGCACGGGAACTAAACGAATTTGCTATGAGACAAGCTGGAAAGCTTTATGAAACAAAGCTTTCTATTACAATGTTCAACAGTGAGGTTACCTCACTCTTTCAAAACGTAACCTGTAAACAATTCAGAATTTCCCCTTGGGAATGCTATGATGATACCAATATTTTTGATGCAGTAATAGTTGCTATTACTGCAGTACAAAAAACAGATGCTAATCACAAATTGCATTTGGTAATAACAGATGGGGAAAACATTCACAGTGAGCATTCACCAGAAGAAGTTCGGAATTTGATTCATCAAAGAATTCAAGATGGCGAGCATATATTCTTATTGTACAATAATGAATATGACAATTCGCAAGAAACTTCTAAAGCATATGCTGAGGAACTTGGAATTCCAGTTAACAATGCTGTAAACTTCAATCGCACTGGAGATGGGATTAAAATCATTTTTCAGGCAATTGAAACTTTATTGGATGGTCTTCGTTCCACTGGTACTGTTCCAAAAGATTGGGCTAAAGCAATCATCGCCCATAATACTAACCCGTTAGGAGTTAAAGCAAGAGAAACTAAGTATCTTGAATAACAAGACAACTAGGGCACTACTCAAGAATACTGATATCTTAGTAATACCCTAAAAATTTTTATAAACTGGAGGGATGTGAATGAATCCTTATGAGGTTTTATGTGTTGAAAGAGATGCTAATGAAAAAACTATTAAGGCTGCATACCGAGAACTTGCACGGAAATGGCATCCAGATTCACTACAAGATGAAGAAGCTATGCAACATGCTAAAAAGAAAATGCAAGAAATAAATGAGGCTTTTGACATCTTAAAAGATCCAGAAAAGCGAGCAAAATATGATAAAGAACATCCAATAAACATTTATTCCTATTATGCTAAAAAATCTCATAATCCTACGCAGAAAGATGAATCTTCTCCTGATATTGAACAGGAAAAGATGCGCCAATCTATTTTGCAATTTTTAAATGTAGAATATGCGCATAAAGATGAGATATTGGAGATGTTTCAAGAACTTGCTACTGGCGCACTGCAAAATAATTTTACAGCGGAGGAATATTTGGATATGCTTTCCTTAATATTGGAAGAACAAAAAGATTGCATTTCCAATATTCAAAAAATTATGGAGGTAGCAAAGAAAAAGAAACTCAAAGGACTTGAACCTGTTTTTATAAAAGCACAGGCAGTAATTGATGAATTGGTTTTAAAAGAAGTCGAAACACCTAATTCCTTAGCACAAGCTCATTATAAAGAAGAAACCAAGAGATTAACTGAAAAAATTCATACTCTCATGAACACTCTTGGTGAAAGAGTAGAACGTATAACAGAATTTAATCTGTTAAATAAGACTTGGGAATTCCGGAATGACCATCAGTTACAATCAACGATTAAGTCTCAAAACCGATTGGTTACCAAACTTTTAGAAGATATACAATGGATTCAAGAAACTGCAACTTCACGAAATATTGAGATTGGAACCATTATGATTTCTACAACTCCTTATTGGAAAGAAGAAATTTCTATAGAAGAATGCAAAAATCGTGTTATGAACTGTAAAAACATTCTGAGCATGAATTTACAAAAACTTCGTGAAGAATTTTGGAAGAAAAAATGTGTCTATTATAAAACACCAGGTGGAAAAACAATTTTTAAAGGTTTTTCAGAAATTTTCGCACATTATAAAGGAACATTTATTGTTCCGCCATATGTAAATGGCATTGAAGATGATGCCTTCTATTGGTTAAATCATATCCAGACAATATCCATCCCTGCACACTTGATTGATTCTTTTAGCAGAATCAGGTTACCATCATCAAGTACTTTGAAAACGCTCATTTTTACTTATGGCAATAATGGTGAAACATCAAAAACTGTCAGTATTGCAAAAATTCACGCAGATACACTTACTCGAAAAGGCAAGTATATTTGCATAAATGGCAACTATTCTGGAAGAACTTTCGCACTGATTGATGAGCATCATATTTATGTTTATGATGATAAAAAGCTATTTCGATTATCTGGTGTGAATAGCCAAGATGAATTACAAGAAATCAGTCCGTTATGGAGTCCTTACTCTAAATGGAATGGATATCAATGGCAAATTCATATATGGGCACAAGTAGCAAAAAAATTGCCCAAACCAGAATTTATGCAAAACTTTCCACCTTTAGCAGAATCCATACGAAAATGGCTTGCTTTGGAAAAGCCAAATTTTTATCATGTATATGCAACGGCTGAAGAAAGTTTAAAGCCAAGAGTGCTTCGTTTATACCTTGCACTTGGTGCTCTTAATGGAGATGTATGCTATAAACAAGCAGAAGAACTTATTTCACAGCTTGATGTGAGCACTATGTATCGCTCAAGACTGGAACGGTTTCCTAATGAAAAATTTGAAAATGAAGACCCTATGTTTTGTGTTCCAAAATCAGCTGTTGATTTGGTTCAAAAAAATCTACATAAACAAGGATTTTTACCATATGTCTTTGCATTTTTGGAAGGATATCAATTATTTTATTCAGAGGCTAAAAAAGAAAATACACAACTTTCAGATGTATTTATCATGTTAACAGCTCCTCAATATATATTTCATGAAAAAGTTAGGAATACAACAAATTTTGTAAAACAACTTTTGTCAGCTGAAAAAAATATCTATAAGAGAATAGCAGACTATATACTTCGTCTGTATAAGATGCAAAAAAGATATCCAGATAAGCATATTTTGAGAACACTTGATATGGATACACATGCTACTATGCATTACCGTTTTTTGGATTTGAAAGAATTAAAATCTTATCTTATGTTTAAAGATGCTTTTATGGTCAAAGATCCTTTCCAAAAATCTAATTACTATTATGGTGTAGAAGCAGAAAATGTATTTTTATCTCCAGATTGTCATGCAATAGAAATCGTAGATAGCCAAAATAATCAAATTGCTATCGTGATTTTAAATTTGTTTGGATTAGGAGAATTGTTTGCTGATATTATGGAATGTGAGAATAAAAGTGTTGAGGTCTTGGAAGCCATCCGAAGAGCTTTAATCGATCAAAAAAATTGCAATTCTGCAGTTACATCTATTTCTATTGGCATGAATGAAGCTCCACGCACAACTCGCTATAACCAATGGCGTCCTGTTGTGGAAAATGCAACTGTTGATTGGCTTAAAAATTGTACCTGGATGAAATTCGAATACCGATTTACTTGTCGTATTCTTGGTACTTCAAAAAAAGCCTACCGGGTTCGTTTTATGGTGGATGGAAGAGGAGAATATTTTAGTTATCCCCATCCCTGGGATGATCCTAAAAAGAGCCGTAATAGACGAAGATTCTATTATTAAAAAGAGTTCTGCAAGCAGGTAATACTTGCTTGCAGAACTCTTTTTTCCTTGTTACAATTACTTCTTCGGGAGTCTGATTCTTTTTCCAGTAATAGTAAATCTAAGCTGCTTATCAGCCTTTTTTACTACATATGTAGGATAATGAGCATTTCCATAACAATCTTTTATAGTTGCATAACAATTCAAATCTATTCTATCATATTCAGGTGGAATTACTTCAATAACTTCAGAAGTGCCATCTTTATAAAATACAATATGCAGAACTCCATACCTCCTCGATTCGAAGCTATCATCTCTGATTTTGAGTGGCATCATGTTGCCTAATCCATTAAAATCTAACAGCTCAACCTTCCATCCATTTTTGACATACTTAGAATCAAGAACCTCATTTCCCTGGTCATCGAAAACCCTATAGGTATACTCACCTTTTTCATAAAATTCGAGTACGACAGCCCGAAAATTGTTTCCTTTACAAACATCCGGATTAGAATACTCTCCTATGATAAAATTTCCAGTAGCCACAACTGTTCCGAGTTCCGTGTTATATAACACATTTTCTTCATCAGAGTCTTCAGCCAGAATAAATCCTGATTCAAAGAATCTCGGTTCTGACTTCAACTCTTCTATTTCCAAATGCAGTTCTTCCTCTGTCTTAGTATAAATACTATACGTTCTTTTTTTTGCATAGTATATGACTATGACATTATCATAGATTTTATACTCATCTCCCATCCGAATATCATCTGGTAATTCAATCATTTTTCCCTTTTCACTTACTAACATTTTTTGTCCTCCTGTTTTTTCTTTTACTGAAATGTTTTCGTGTTACATCATAACAAGCATTTGTAAAACTTCAATATTAAAATACTATTGAAGGCGAAAAATAAATGCACAATTGCATCTTTTCCTACAAATTGTTACTTTAATACTTTATCATATTTATGTTAATTTGTCTATAATTTTCAGAGTTTTCTAAAAAAAATCAATTTGACAAAATTATATTTACATGCTATCCTATTGCTTAATAGCAAACTTTTTATGTTTGCCATAAAATTTGATAAATAAGGGGTAATTTGAATGAAAACTTTTTTCACAAAATTATTAGTTGTTTCACTTATATGTGCTATTTTAATTTTTATTTTATGTTTAACTACAATATCTATAAATAACTTTAATTTTCTAATAACAGAAAAAATTTTAGATAGTGTTAATGGAATTGAGGGGATTATGCCTGGTATTGGAGAATATTTCTTAATAATGGGTGGTATGGCATTCATGTCAGATTTTGCCATAAGATTCCTTTATATATTTATCATTTTAATTATTCCAAGTTTTATATTACTTGCAATAATTTTTTCACAAAGCATTGCTAGACTTTTTCAATTAAAATCCGAAAAAAAATGGAAAAATATTACTAGTAAAATATTTACATATATTTCATTAATACTACAATTTCTATTGTTTGCCAGATTATTTATAATCTTATCCATTCCTAATATTAATGTAATTTCAATTTTTATAGCATTATTTATCAATATCTTTTGTATTATTTTCTTTATATATACTTTGATAAAATTAAAAAAATTCGAAATCCAAAATTCTTAAAATTGTTTTTATATCAAAAAATACTCCCATCTAGTTGGGAGTATTTTTTTGGAGCAGGTAGTGGGAATCGAACCCACGTCATCAGCTTGGAAGGCTGAGGTTCTACCATTGAACTACACCTGCATGACTCTTGACATTTATAGATTATACTGTTTTTTCTTTTTCTTGTCAATACTTTTTAAAAATTTTTTTGGATTTTATCTGTTTTTTTATTTACAAATTTCTTCAACTAATATACAATAAGTTTGTATATTAGTGTTTTACACAATATTAAATAACTAAACTTTGTGTACAATTATTATAGAAAAAATAATTTTTTATGCAATGTTGTTTTTTATATCATAAAAAAAGCAAAAACTGGAAATAATAAGAACGACTTGCGTTAAATGAATCAAAGATTTTGACGCACAAATGTGAAGAAAAAATTTGGAGGTAACAAATGAAAAATGTAAATGAATTAAATTATAAAGATTTAAAATTTTCTTGTAATCCTGATGTCTTTAAATTTGAAACAACTGAAGAATTAGAACCTATACAAGAAGGTATTGGTCAAGATAGAGGAATAAAAGCTTTAGAGTTCGGAATTCAAGTGGATGTAAAAGGATATAACCTATATCTAGAGGGACCTAGTGGTGTAGGAAAAACTATGTATACCAAAAATTATCTAGAAAAAATTGCAGCTAAAAAGAAAGTTCCTTCTGATTGGTGTTATATATACAATTTTGAAAATCCAAATGAGCCAATTGCTGTAGAATTACCAGCAGGTCAAGGAAAAGAATTTAAAGAAGCTATGGATGGATTTATTAAAGAAATTAAAAAAGACATCAAAAAGACATTTAATGCAGATGATTTTGAAAAAGAAAAAGCTTTAATAAAACAAGAATATGAAACAAAGAGAACTGCCTTACTAGAAAAGTTAAATTCAGATGCTGGAAAATATAACTTTGCTGTAAAATCAGCACAAAACGGTATCTATATGACTCCAATTGTAGATGGAAAACCAATTGAAGAAGAAGAATTTGATAAACTAGATGAATCTATTAGACAAGAATATGAGCAAAACTC
This sequence comes from uncultured Clostridia bacterium, assembly GCA_944387445.1. GTDB lineage: Bacteria > Bacillota > Clostridia > TANB77 > CAG-508 > CAG-269. The sequence continues at coordinate 54,430 of CALXEX010000007.1, forward strand.
TTTAATCGTTCAAGAACAAATTATGAATGTTATTGGACAAATAAAAGAAATAGAAAGACAATCTGATAAAAAAATATCTGAATGGCAATCTAATGTTGCTCTTTTAACAGTTAATGTGCATATTAATTATTTAAAATCAAAATATAAAAGAAATAAAAAAATCAATAAATTCTTAACAGATGTTAAACAAGATGTTTTGAAAAATATTTCCACCTTTTTAGAAGAAGATACTCAGCCAAATCATTCTGTTAATCAACAAAATCCAGTTATGAAAAAGCCAGACCCTACTTTAAATTATCGAGTAAATCTATTTGTTGATAACTCTTCACGTGAAGGTGCTCCTGTCATTATGGATACCAATTATTCTTATCATAATATTTTTGGTTCCCTAGAGTATGAAAACTATTATGGTTCTTTAAAAACAGATCATACTATGCTAAAAGCAGGATTGATGCAAAAAGCAAATGGTGGATACATCATTTTCCAAGCAAAAGATTTATTAGCAAATGGTATGTGCTATGAAGCTCTAAAAAAAGCATTAAGGGTAAAAAATATAGGTATAGAAAATACTGCTGATCAACGTTCTTCTATGGTATTGGTTTCTTTAAAACCTGAACCGATTCCATTAAATTTGAAAGTCATTTTAATAGGAAATGCCAATATTTATCAAACCTTATTAGCAATGGATTCCGATTTTAGAAAACTATTTAAAATCAAAGTAGAATTTGAAGACGATGCACCTATTACAGATGACAATCTAAACAAATTAGCCAGAATCGTTCATGGCTTTTGTGAACATGAAGAATTACCTCATTTAGATAAAAATGCAATGGCTAAACTTATTGAATACGCTTCTAAACTTGCTGGTAGTCATCACAAAGTTTCTACTCGTTTTGATGATTTGATGCAAGTTGTTGGTGAATCTGCTACATGGGCTAAATTATCTAGATCAAAAGTTGTTACGGAAAAATTTGTAAAAAAAGCCCTAGACGAAAGAATTAATAGAGTTAAGAAATATGATGCAAAATATATGGAAATGATAAAAGAAAATTCTTTACTAATTAATACTTCTGGATTTGAAATTGGAACTTTAAATGGATTAACCATTATGAATATTGGAGATTATAGTTTTGGAAAACCTGCTAAGATAACAGTTAACACCTATACCGGAAAAAGTGGTGTCGTCAACATTGAAAGAGAAGTCGAAATCTCTGGGCCTTCACATTCTAAAGGTGTCTTAATCCTTACAGGCTACTTAGGAGAAATGTTTGCACAAGATATTCCTTTATGCTTAACAGCTAGTATTTGTTTTGAACAGTTATATAATGGTGTAGACGGAGATAGTGCTTCTAGTACAGAATTGTATGGATTACTTTCTAGTCTATCTGGTATACCAATCAATCAATCTATTGCAGTTACAGGATCTGTAAACCAAAAGGGACAAATCCAACCAATTGGTGGCGTTAATGAAAAAATAGAAGGATTTTTCCAAATTTGTAAAATGCGTGGATTAACTGGAGAACATGGCGTTATGATTCCAATTCAAAATGTTGACAATCTACAATTATCAGATGAAATTATTGAAGCTGTAAAAAATAAACAATTTCATATTTATGCTATTTCTAGTATTGAAGAAGGTATTGAAATTTTAACAGGTGTTCCTGCAGGGAAAAAAGATAAAAATGGAAAATTTCCTGCTGGTACTATAAATGATTTGGTCTACAAAAAATTAAAATCATATGCCAAAATTGATTCTTCTAATGAAAAATAAAATGCTCTTTTAAGGGAAATCGGAGACGAATGAAAAGGGATTTTTGGAACGGACTCATTTTTCCCTTTTAGAAGCTTAAATAAAAAAATATAGAATATAAAAGAATGAAATGATTTTGCGTATCTAAATTTGAAATTAGAAATTTAGCTTATACAAAATTGTGTAATGGCTTTATATTCTATATTTTTTAGTTTTCACAATTTATCAAAAAGGGAAAAATGAGTCCGTTCCAAAAATCTATCAAATTTAAAATATATTTTGTAGATTAAAAGAATATTTATCTTCAATATGATTTAGTATATAAATTCCTTCATTTACTTCTTTTATTGCATTATCATATTCTTTTAATTGTATATACGTTTTAGTATTTTCTAAATTTGTTGAAACTTTTTCAAGTTCTTCATGTTCTATATAATAAGCCAATTTTGAAAACATTTCTTTCCATTCCCTATCTATCTCTTCTTCATGTTTTATTACTTCTTCTTCATTGATTTTTTCTTTATGCATTTCTTCTCTTAAATTTGTTAATTTCCCATTAATATTTTCTATAGAATCTCTGCTATATCCTTGTGTAATTCCATTCCCTAGAAATATAAAAATAAGTATGATTGTACAAATAAAAAATTCTTTTAACATCTTTTACCTCTTTTTTCCTTCCTTCTTCTGGCAAAAAATTTGATTTCTCCCATTAATTGTTACAACTAATGCCTCTTCTGGTTTTATTTTAAAAGGAACTAATTGTTTTTCTAACCATCGATAATTTTTTCCAAGCTGTTTTAGATTTTCATGCATTACTTTTCCATCAATAACTAAATCATATGGAATCCCTTCATACTCTGGAACAATTTGAAAATCTTCTGGCGTTGTTCCTCTTTTTTCTGGTTTTTGTATAACCGTTACTTCCCCACTAGTTTCTAATATTGCATATTCTACATCAGCTAGATTAAAAATATTATTTCTTCTAAGTCTTTCTTGCAATTCATTAATCGTAAATCTTTCTTTTTTTAAAACTTTTTCATCAATTTTCCCTCTATAAATTAAAATACTTGGTTTTCCACAAATGAATTTTCTTAAATTAATACTTTTTATATTAATAACAGAAATAACTAAATGCATTAATAATAATCCTAATATTGGTACTATTCCATTAAATATCGGTATTCCGATTTCTGTCATAGGAATAGATGCCAAGTCTGCAATCATAATAGAAATAGCTAATTCAAATGGTTGCATTTGACTAATTTCTCTTTTTCCCATTAATCTCATTACAATTAATACAATTATGTATAAAACAATTGATCTAAAAAAAGTTATTAACATACAAACACCTTCATTTTTTTGTTCATATGTTTATTTTTTACATTTATCAATACTTTTATACTTCATTTTGAATAAATATTTTTTTTTTGTAAATACTATTTTTAGAACCTAAAAAAATGCATTATGTAGAATATTGTTTTGCATTATCGTAAATTCTATTTACTATAATGTAAAAGACTAAGGAGGTTATCTATTATGTCAGAAGCAAGAGGAACCAATACTAAAACAGGTACATCAACAGTTTGGCAGATAGTTGGTAGATTAGTAACAGCTGCTATCGTATTGGCTGTCACAGCATTTTTTACACCAGGTTTTAGTATTAATAATTTTGCTACTCTTATTATAGCTGCAGTAGTATTGAGTATTATAGACTATTTAATTGTTAAATTTACAGGGTTACATGCCAGTCCTTTTGGTAAAGGATTTGTAGGTTTTGCATTAGCTGCTATTACATTATATGTTATACAATTTTTTGTAGCTGGTTATTCTATTTCATGGATTGCGGCTATAATAGGTGCATTAATTTATGGTGTTGTTGATTATTTTCTTCCTGGAAATCAATCAATGTAACAATGGACAAAAAGAACATTAGATAAAAATCTAATGTTCTTTTCTTTTTATACAAAATTTGTTTTTTCCCTTATACTCTTTTTCTAATTATTCTGCTCTAGCAAATATAATTAATCTCTTACTACTGTCATCATTACAAGTTGATAAAGTAACTTCTGGTACTCCTCCAGTATCTCTAGAATAGAAACTTGCATCTTCTGGAGTTGTTTCAAATTTGTTATAAATTTTATATGTTAATCTATTTTTTGAGTTATCTGTTATATATATTGTATCCCCTATATTTAGCTTTTTATTATTAGAGAAAAATAGTCCATTTCTGTAGTTATGTCCAGCAATAACTGAATTACCTACTTGATTGATTCCAGCTCCATATAGAAATGCTACTGAAGTCTCTAATGTACTTTTATTTACTTTTTCTAATATTGGATAGTTTAGATCGATTGCTGGTATTTCTATTGTTCCTACTACATTAAATCCTTTATATGTTGGCATCTGATTTCCGGAGCTACCTGATACTGTGTTTGTTCTCTCAATACTATCAAGTGGGTTTGTTGCTGTTGTATTATCATCAGAAACTGTATTCTCATCATTTTGATCATTTACATCTTCTGTATAATTATCAACAAATGCTAATGCGTCATTTTCCAAGAAATATTTTTGATACCAATCATATCCTAAGAAACCTAATAGTCCCAATATTGCAATAATAACGACTACTAATATAACAGTTAATAATTTACTATATTTACTTTCAAACATATCTTTTACCTCCGTAAAATACTAAAATTACCACTACATATATTATAACATAAAAGTAAAAAAAAGTACATAGTTTTTCAGCATTTTGTTCGGTTGGAAAAGGACGTTTCTGTCTTAAATAGAAACGTCCCTCATTGGACAATTATTTTACATATTCATTTAATGGTTTTACTCTGTAATTTAGCTCTCCCATTTCTTCTGTTGGCACATATCCTGCTCTTGCATTTATCACATCTGGTATTCTATTGACAACAGAAGCACAAGTTAATTCTACTGTTGATGGTCTATTAATAATTAATGTTGTATTTGGTTCTCCTTCAATTGTCCATTCATTTTTATCAAAATCTTCTTTTGAATATATTTTTCCAATACATTGTGTTTCTAATGTAATTCCTTCTTCTGTTTCAGTTGTTACAACTGCACTCATTCCTGTTGCCGTTCCCGCTTTTACCGTCATTCCTAATGTTGAAGATTCAATATCTTCAGAATAAGTTTGTGGTATTGTTTTTTGTGTCTGTGATTTTACTGTCAATCCTAATTTTGCACATAACCATCCATTAACATTCCACATATATGATGGTAAATATTCTCCTTTATGAATTACAGCTTGTCTTTCTTCATCTGAAATTCTATCTAAAGAAGCCACTTGTTTATCAAATTCTTCTAATGTTAAACCTGCTCCATGTGCTTTCGCTAAGGCAATTCCATAATCTTCTACATTATAGCTTGAACTTCCTTTTATTTTTGTGATTTTATGAGTAGAGCCCGCAATACTTGAAATTAATTGTCCCCAATAAATATCTTGATATCCACTTCCAGTTATCGTACAATTTGTACTTTTTGCCATTTCATCTAATTTTTGCGTTACAGCTGGATTTGAATTTTCCGGATAAAATGCTTCTTCACAAGTAGTTATCGCATTTATGCCATGTTTTGCACATAACATTAGTGCATCTTCTACATCTGCCATTAAACTCATGGTTGTTATAATTACTATATCTGGTTTTGTTTCTTTTATCATATTTTCTGCATTTTCTAAGTTAACTACTCTTACTCCTTTATTTTCACATCCCATAATTTCTCCAATGTCTTTTCCTATCACATCTGGATTTACATCAATTGCTCCCACAATTTCTGCACCCTTTTCATACACATATCTCATAGTATAGACACTCATTTTTCCTGTACCATACTGTACTACTCTGATTTTTCTATCCAAAAAAATCACTCCTTTCTCTATATATAAATTATTTACGATTCATTAAATAATTATACAATTATTTGATATTTATGATAGCAAATTCCCTTTTAAAGGGACTTTCACTGATTTAAATTTTTAAAAAATTGTAAAAATCATCAGTAAAAACTTTTCATTTTTTATTTAAGAACAGAATTCATTTATAATATTTGCACATCTCTTTGAAGCCAATTTTATATTTTCATTAAATGCTGTTTGATTTCCTCCATTAGGAATGTCAGATATACATCGAATACTAATAAAAGGAATATCATCTAAACAACATACTTGTCCTACAGAAGCACATTCCATATCCACAACATCTGCATTAAATTTAGCATTAATCTTATTTTTCATCTCTATTTGTGTACAAAATATGTCACCAGATGCTACTATTCCCATTTTAATATGATACATTCTCTCTTCCATATTTTTTATCATATTTTCAAATGCAGAAACTAATCCCCTGTCGCATATAATTTTATCACCTACACCTGTAATATATCCTTTACTATGTCCAAATGCTGTTATATCAAAATCATGTTGAACAACATGTTTGGCAATAACAACGTCACCTATATTTAGTAAATAATTTACAGCTCCAGCTGGTCCAGCATTAATAACAAAGTCCAAATCAAAATTGTCAATTAAAATTTGTGTCGTTCTTGCAGCATTTACTTTTCCTATTCCACTTTTTATTAATACACAATTCCTCTTTTGTATTTTCCCTGTTATAAATCGTAAGTTGTAAATTTGCTTTACTTCTGTTTCCGTCATTAAATCTAGTATTTCTTGTCTTTCTTCATCCATAGCAACAACAATGCCAATATACTTCATGGATATTCCTCCTTTCTTCAATACATAAATCCTTTATTCTTGTTACATACAATCTTTATATATAACAAGTTTACGTTCTTTATACTGACATTATATTATACTTTTGTGTTTTTTTCTACCCTTAAGCAAAAAAAAGCGTATTATTATACACATAATAATACACTTCTTACATATAATTGAAACAAATTATTTTAATTCAACAACTGCTCCAACTTCTGCAAATTTAGCTTTTAATTCTTCAGCTTCTTCTTTAGAAACTCCTTCTTTAACTGTTTTTGGAGCTCCATCAACTAATTCTTTAGCTTCTTTTAATCCTAATCCTGTAGCATCTCTAACAACTTTGATAACTTTGATTTTTTGATCTCCAGCTTCTGCTAAAACAACATCAAATGATGATTTTTCAGCTGCTGCATCTCCTCCAGCTACTGCTCCAGCTGCTGGTGCAGCTGCTGCTACTGCAGATACTCCATATTTTTCTTCTATAGCTTTTACTAAATCTGCTAATTCAACAACTGTTAAGCTGTCGATTTCTTCAATTAATTTTTCTATTTTTTCCATTTTAAAATCCTCCTAAATATTTTTTAGTGATATAAGTTCACCACTCTTATTTTAATGTATTTTATAATTCTTAAGCTTCAGCTGGTGCTTCTGCACTTTCAGCTCCTGCTTCTTTTTTTATTCTTACTTGATCAAGTGCAACTGCAACTTTTGAAATATTTCCAAGTAAAGCTCCAGCAAGCATTGATAATAATGTTTCTCTTGATGGTAATTTTGCTAATGTGATGATTTCTTCTGCTGTCATTACTTTACCTTCAATAACTCCACCTTTGATTTTGTAATAATCATTATTTTTTGTAAAGTTATAAATTGCTTTTGCTGGTTCTAAGTAATCTTCATTACTCATAATAACTGCTGTTGGTCCTACTAGTTTATCTTCTAAACCTTCGATTCCAGCTTCAGCTAATGCTCTTCTTGTAATATTATTTTTGATAACTGTATATTTTGCATTTACATTTCTTAAATCAGTTCTTAAATTTGTTACATCTGTTACATTGATTCCTCTGTAATCTGTTAAAAGTATAATTTTAGCTTCTTTCATTTCTTCTGCTAATTTTGATACTTCTTCTTTCTTTTGATTTAGTATTTTTTCACTTGCCATCTATTTTCACCTCCCATTAGATTATATATATTATAAATAAAAATAAATAACACGCTTATATCCATACCGAGGATATAAAGCGTGCATATGTTTATGTATATACTTCTTTATACTAACCTCGGTAGGACTTATAATGCCTACTGTCTTTGGCTAATTTTATAATTATTTTTCTTATTTTTGGTTAATAAATAAGCTTGGTCCCATTGTTTTAGCGATTGCTACACTTCTAATGTATTGACCCTTTGCTGCTGCTGGTTTAGCTTTAATAATTGCATTCATAACTGTTTCATAGTTTTCAGCTAATTTTTCAGCACCAAATGAAACTTTTCCAAAACCTAAGTGAATAATATTAGTTTTATCTAATCTATATTCTACTTTTCCTGATTTAATTTCATTAATTGCTTTTGTTACATCCATTGTAACTGTTCCTGATTTAGGGTTTGGCATTAATCCTTTTGGTCCTAATACTTTTCCTAATCTTCCTACAACACCCATCATATC